>DATDMO010000329.1:0-10783 GCA_036518755.1 Candidatus Acidiferrales bacterium
GCGGGATGCTGATTTCGCGAGAGACCTTCCGCGACCTCGCGCGCAGGGGAGAAGTTGAATTGGTGGGCACGCCCTCCGCATCCTGGCTCGGGGTTCCGCTGCGCACCCCCACGGAAACCATCGGCGTACTGGTGGTTCAGAATTACTCCGTCGAGAATGCGTATACAGAGCGCGACCTCGAGTTTCTGTCCTCCGTCGGGGATCAGATTGCGCTGGCGATCGAGCGCAAACGGGGCGAGGAGCGAGTACGGCAGAGTGAGGCGAGGCTGCGCCTCCTGATCGAACAGTTGCCGGCCGTATTGTGGACGGTGGACCGCAATCTTCGATTTACGTCGGCTGTTGGAGCGGGACTGATACGGCTGGGACTTAAGCCGGATCAAGTCGTCGGCATGTCCCTCACCGACTACTTCGAGACGTCCGACGCGACCTTTGTGCCTATTGCAGCGCATCGCCGGGCTGTGGCTGGGGAGGCCGTGACGTTCCCGGTGGAGTGGAAGGATGGTTCCTACGCGTGTCACGTGGAACCGTTGCGAGATGGGGAGGGCGCAGTGCACGGCGCGATCTGCATGGCCTTGGACGTAACCGACCGCAAAAAGCTGGAGGAGCAATTCCGCCAGGCGCAAAAAATGGAGGCGGTGGGCCGGTTGGCGGGCGGAATCGCGCACGACTTTAATAACCTGCTGATGGTCATTCAGGGCTATGCGGATTTGGTGGCTGAGCGCCTGCCCGAGGGTAACTCCTTACGCCGAAATGCGGAACAGATCCGGGCGGCCTCGCAACGTGCGGCGGCGCTGACGCAGCAACTGCTCGCTTTTAGTCGTAAGCAAATACTCGCCCCGAAAGTGCTAAACGTCCACGCCGTCGTTACCGACCTAGAAAAGATATTGCGGCGGGTGATTGGGGAAGACATCGAACTACGCACTTCGTCCACACCGGATCTGTGGCTGACAAAGGCCGACCGTAGCCAGATCGAGCAGGTGATCATGAATCTGGCGGTGAACGCGCGCGACGCGATGCCCACGGGCGGGAGGCTGACGATTGAGACTGCCAACGTAGAATTCGATATGTCCATTTCGAATCCCCCCACGGTTCTAGCCCCCGGGAAATACGTGATGCTTGCGGTGAGTGACAACGGTTGCGGCATGGACGAGAAGGTTCAGGCGCACATTTTCGAACCTTTCTTCACTACCAAGGAAAAGGGAAAGGGAACCGGCCTGGGACTGGCAACCGTATACGGCGTGGTGAAGCAGAGCGGCGGGTACATCTGGGTGTACAGCGAGACGGGCCGTGGAACGACGTTCAAAATTTACCTGCCGCGGATCGAGGAAGAGAGTGTCCCAACAACTCGAGACCGTCACCCATCCGAACAGGCCGCACCACGCGGGTCAGAGGTGATTCTGCTGGCCGAAGATGAGAAAGGGGTTCGAGAACTTGCGCGCGAGTACCTGGAGACGAGCGGCTATACCGTGCTGGTGGCGGAAGACGGGCACGCGGCAATCGAATTGGCTAGAATGCACTCAGGACCAATTCACTTGCTGATGACGGACGTGGTGATGCCGGGAATCGGCGGCCTCGAAACAGCTGAGAAGATCAAGGTCCTTCGTCCCGAAATCAAGGTTTTATACATGTCAGGCTATACCGACCAGGCGTTCATGCATCAGGGCGTCCTTCAGACCGATGCGATCCTCTTGCAAAAGCCGTTCACGCTAGCGGCCCTCGCCTCCAAGCTGCGTGAGATGCTCGCCGGCGAGACCGTGATCCATTAGAAGAAGCTCCCTAATCCTCACCTCACTTCAACTCCCCCTTCGCGAGAAGCACCGAATGACTCGGGTGACGTACTCTATTACTCTAGGTTGAAGGGTTCGAAGTGGAGGTGTGGGTGTACAATCCCGGTGCCTCGCGGCGAAAAAACTAAATCCTTCGGACGTCAATGCCCCAAAGCGAACATTTTGTTGCAATCGTTGGCGCAGCCATCTCCGGCTCGGTGGCGGCGGAAATCCTCGCGGACCGCGGAATTCAAGTGGCGGTTATAGAGCAAAACAAGAGGCCGTACGGCAAAATCGAGGATGGTCTGCCCCGCTGGCACGTGGAACAGCGTAAACAGGAATACGCTCGCATCGATGCGCGCTTGAGGAAACCGGGTGTTCACTTCATTCCTTCAACGAAGCTCGGCCGCGATTTCGATTTTCAGGAACTTTGTCGGGACTGGGGTTTCTCGGCCGTCATTCTGGCAAACGGCGCATGGCGTGATCGGGACTTAGGAGTACCGGGAGCGGATCAGTTCATCAATAAGGGTCTGATTTACCAGAATCCGTTCATTTACTGGTACAACCACAAGAACGAGAAGGGCTACGCGGGCCCTCTGTACGAAACTCCGGACGAAACGATCGTAGTGGGGGGAGGCCTGGCGTCGATTGACGTGGTCAAAGCGTTGCAACTCGAAAACTACGAGCGCGCCATGCGAGCTCGCGGGATTCCGACTAATATGCATGAGCTAGAGAAAGGCATACCCGCGGCCTGCAAAGCGCATGGTATAAAACCGGAGGAATTGGGCATTAAAGGTTGCCTCTTGATCTATCGTCGCCGCGAGCAGGATATGCCGCTTGCTCAGCCTCCGGACAACGCCACCGCGGAACAGCTCGCAAAGACTGAGCAGGTCCGTCAGAAAATGCTTCGGTTGGCGCGCGAGAAATATCTCTTTCGCTTTCAGGATCGCAGACTGACGACGGGGCTGATTATCGAGAATGGGCGCGTCGTGGGGCTGAAGGTTGCGGAAACGAAAACCGAAGGCCGGAGCGCGCAGCCGATTCCGGGCTCGGAATATGAGTTGAGAGCACCGCTGGTAATCTCGTCAATCGGTTCGGTCCCGGAGATCATTCCGGGCGTTTCGATGAAGGGCGAATACTACACTTTTAGCGGCGAGGACTTGCCTCGTTATTCCGGCTGCGAGCATGTATTTGGCGTAGGAAACGTGGTGACCGGCCAAGGCAACATCCGCGTGTCGCTCATCCACAGCCAGCGCGTAACGAACCATTTGATTGAGAACTACATCGGAATTGGCGACGGGGTGGGAGACTTGTCCGCGCTATATGAAGCGGCCGAAGCTCGGGCCGGGGAACAAGCGGAAGCCGTTGAGCGGACGGTCCGATCGGCACCCGCACTCTCCCCCGAAAAAGTGGCTGAGATTAAGAAACGCATTCGGACGCTGCAAGAGAAAGCGGGTTATGCGTCGGACTATGACTCTTGGATTGCGAAGGTAACTCCCGCCGACCTGGAATAGCCGTGAACTAATGCCATGACGGCATCATCACAATGAGATTGAAGAACACGCCAGGGAGCTAGGGGAGGCTAAGGTCGATCCGCACTCCACGCGCCCTTTCCTGTTTGCCCGGACCCCGTACACGACCACGAACCCGAAGCGCGAACGCCCTGCTGTGCGCGGCCTAACGACCGAAAAGCACCACTAAACTTGCAGGTGACGCGCGCCACCCCGAGTGAACCGCTGAAAGTCGCCGCGCCGGAAGAATCCACGCTTCCCGTGCCCTGACCGGGATCCGTTACGGTAATGACACCACTCGCCACGGAAAATTCCACGGATCCCATCACGGAGTTGCCCGCAAAAGACCCGCTGTACGACCCCTGATACGAACCATCGTACTTGTTGGCTGGTGTTTGGCCAAACACGATCGACCCGACAGCGTAGCTGCCGACCATCACCGCTACGTACAAAAGCGAAAGCATTCGACGTTCCATGATTTTCATTTTCCATGCTCCAAGCTGTGATTGGCTAACCAGGGCATCATTCGAAGCGAGACGATCTACAACCCGTTGGTTCGCGAAGCCGTTCGAACAACATCTTATGTTAAATCGAAGTTCGGCCCAGCTTAATTCAAGTCGCGATAACTGATCAAGCGGATGCCGCCCTTCACGACTGCGTCCTTCACCTCTGGTGCCAACAAACCCTCCATTTCAATTTCGCGCTGGCGCTGAAGGCGTGAGCCGGTTCGCGCCAGGTCCTGATCGCAAATCCCGGGATGGAGCATGATTTCGGTCTGGCCCTCGTCGAGCGTGTTGATCAAGCGGTGTAAAGCCGCTGCACCCAGTTGCCCGGTTACCGCCAATCCCAAAAAATGATCTGGAAAACGCAAGCCATACTTGCTTGAAATAGCTTTAAATCCAGACGCCACCGCACTCACTGTAGCGGCAGCGGCAATATTTCTGACTGTATTCTTCCCGTCAGACCGATGCGACCTCCATGAATCTCGCAGGTCCTCCACAGGGTTACGCACCCGCTTGATGCCGGACTCCTGAGCCACTCGGCCGAGAGCGTTCATGATCGTTGGGTGGACGTGGGTGTGCTTGTGGGTGTCCAGATGGGTTGGTTCGATGCCCGCACGGCGAATTTTTTCAATTTGGGCACGAAGTTCCGTTTCGATCTCGCCGGGGGGCATTCGGCCGGTAGTGACGCTTGCAACCAGGACGGTTAGCGATCGCGGGAGGCGACCCTCCGCGTCCGCCAGAGACGGGATTTGTTCACGGGGGGCCACGGCTGAACCGCCCGTGAGCACCAAGTGGCAACCGACGCCTAGGGTTGGATTTGCGCGCGCGTGTTTGACCGCATGATCAAAGGCCGGGCCTGTAGCCATTAGCGTGGCGCTGGTAAGAATTCCGTCCCGGTGCGCGCGGATAATTCCATGGTTGATACCCTGAGTCAAACCAAAATCGTCCGCGTTGAGAATCAGTTCTTTCATTTATTCAATGCTGGCAGAAAAACATGGTATCACGGCCGCGGGACGAGGCTCGGTCACCTCGGACAAATCGCCTGAGGAGCTGCAACCTTCCAAATTTTACTGGCGCGCCGACGCTCGCCGCACGCGGGCAATTCTTGCGCCATTCTTAATTGAGAATTGAGAACCATGAATGCCGTGTGACAGTTTTCAACAGTTCTGTTGAAAACCGTGTGGAAAAGCCTCGTGCGATAATCGAAAATGCGCGACAGTACGTCGCTTACTGCTCTTTGCACAAATCCTGTGCAAGTGCGAGTCAACGCAAGGACTTTTTCGCAATGAGAGAGCTTCGCAATTTTCTAAAATGGAACGCGATGCTGGGAATTCCTCAAATGGAAACCCCAGGAACGGCGGCTCAGTACCAATGAGGTGGCGGCGCTAGCTTAATTACAATGGTCTCGTCCTCTTTTTCCACGTCGTACCACTTACCGTATGTGTGCCAGCCCTTCGCGATCACCTGGATGAGTATCTTACCCTGCGGGATTTCTGGAACTTTCACCGAACCGTCTTGATTTGTCTTGAAATTCATTTCCACTTGCTTCTCGTGGCGCAGGAAACCACCTGACGTGTTGAACCGGACGTAGACGCTGGCATTGCCGATGGGCTTATCTTCGCGAGTGGTTACGATAATCTTGAGCTTCGTGGTAGCGGACTCGGAGGACTTTTGTTCTTCTTTATCGGCGTTACCAGGTTGGCCCTGCTTCGCGCCGCTTGATTGATCTGAGGAGGAAGGCTGACTTGGGCGGTCAGTCTGCGCGAATCCCCTCGGCGCGCACAACAGGCATATCGCCAATAAGGCTGGATGAATTAGCCGGCCGCGACGCCAGAAGCCCGTGAACTGAACTTTCATAAGATTCTCTTGTACTACGATGGTCGACCTTCCTCAAGGTGGGCCTGCCGTGGTGGGCAACGCGTCAAGAGTTAGCGTCTCTTGCCCTCGCTGACGGACCGAGAAATCCAGTCGAGATAGCCTCGGGAGCCTGCCGCAATCGGCAACGCAATGATCTCGGGCAGGTCATAGCTATGCAGCTTTCGAATTGCGCTATCCACCGCAGCGAAACGCGACCGCGAGCTTTTAAGGAGCAGCAGAACCTCCTCAGTCGACTCAATCTTATTCTTCCACCAATAGATTGATTGCACCGGGGCGCGGAGAATGTTGGCGCAGGCTACGAGTTTGCCCTCTACAAGCGCACGACCAATCTCTCGAGCCTCCTTGGGCGACCCGCACGTTACGAGTACGACGATCTTGTTTGTCATGGCTGTCTTTACTCTTGCGGTTCATCCTACCGCGATTACCTGATACTTGCCCCTGAGGCGACACGATACAATACGCGCGCGTGACAAACCACACGATCCACTTCGGCACTTCCGGCTGGCGCGGCATCATTGCCGAAGACTTTACTTTTCCAGGTGTGCGTCGAGCATCGAAGGCAATTGCCGGTTACCTGCGTGCTCACACGAAAGCGCCTGTGGTGATCATCGGCTACGACACCCGGTTTTTTTCCGAGGAATTCGCGCGAGCCTCTGGCGCCGTCCTACGATCGGATGGCTGTCGAGTACTGCTGTGCAGTGCACCTACTCCCACTCCAGCCATTGCCCACGCGATCATTCACAGGAAAATCGACGGCGGGGTGAACATCACCGCCAGTCACAATCCCGCGCAATACAATGGCCTAAAATTTTCGGGGTCCGATGGCGGCCCGGCGCTCCCAGAGGTGACCAAGGATCTCGAAAAGCGGGCGGCTAAGCTGGAGGACGGACCTGGCCAGCATCAAGAAACTGAAGATACTTTTGAGCGCATTGATCCTCGTGAGGCGTACTTCGAACAACTCCGCCGCATGATTCGCTTCGACGTATTGCGAAAAGCGAAAGGCAACTTTGTCTGTGACGCAGTTCACGGATGCGGCGCGGGCTGGCTCGATCGGATCCTAGGGGAAACTGGCCTGACGGTCACGTGCATTCGCGCGAACCGCGACGTGCTCTTTGACGGAACAGGCCCGGACCCTTCCGAGGAAAATCTGACGGCGTTGAAGACCGCCGTGAGGGAAAAAGGAGCTCTTGCGGGGCTGGCAACTGACGGTGACGCGGACCGCTTCGGCATTGTAGACCGCGATGGCGCGTTTGTTTCGCCCAATCACATTCTGGCCCTTGTGTTCGATTATCTGCTCGAAACACGCGGGTACAAGCTGGGCGCCTCGCGCAGCGTGGCCACCACGCATCTGATCGACGCGGTCGCAAAATTGCACGGAGTGAAAGTCTACGAGACGCCTGTGGGCTTCAAATACGTTGGTCCACTGCTGCGCGATGATAAAATCGCGCTCGGCGGCGAAGAGAGCGCCGGCATGACCATTCGCGGCCATTTGCCGGAGAAGGACGGCATTCTAGCGTGTTTGCTCGTTGGCGAGATGATTGCTGCGCGCCAGGCATCCCTTTCTGACCAATTGCGCGATCTTTTTCGCCGCGTGGGCGGGGAGTTCTGGCCAGTTCGGGAGAACCTGCACCTATCCGAGGATGTTCAAGCCAAGTTGCCGAATCGTCTCAAAGGTGAGTTCAAGAAATTCGCCGGGCATCGCGTTTCTCGCACGGATCGCACCGACGGTCTGAAATTGATTTTGGACGATGATAGCTGGATATTGATGCGGCTCTCAGGCACCGAGCCGATTGTGAGGGTCTACGCCGAGGCCGCGACGCCCGCCGCTTCCAAAAACCTCGCCGAACAGGCGCGCAAGTGGGTGTCCCAATGAGCGGGCGACCCGTTAGTTTCTTCGAACAGATGAGTAGTTTCCTGCGGCAGAACCTCAACTGGTTTCTTGCCTTGGGGCTCGCGTTACTACTGCTTCAGGATGTATTTGGGACGCACGGCCTCCTGGCGATGCGGCGGGCCCAAAAGGAAGCAGCCAGGGTTCAGCTCGAAATTGATCAGATCAATCGGGAGAATCGCCGGTTGCAGGAGAACGTGAAAGCGCTGAAAACCGATCCGGCAGCCATCGAGCGAATCGCACGCGAGGAGATGGGCCTAGCCCGTCCTGGAGAATACATTTTCAAACTTCCGGCAAAGCCAGGCGAGGCCCCGTCGCTTGTTTCCCATGCACCCGAGTCCCCCCACTAAGCCCTAGCTTTCCCGGATGACGGTCGGCACGCCACGCCGCAACCGCAAGCGCGCCAAAATTTCGGCCCCTCGCCCCTTCGTCCGCGTTCGCGCTATTGATAGCATGAGCATCGCCGCAGAGATGATCAGGAAACCAAGAGTTGCCATAGCAATCCCCTGCGAGTGTTGCGCCAGAATCGAAAAACGCCCGTAGACAAACTCAATGTGCACCCAATAGACCAAGAGCGAGGTCTGTCCGAGCTGTATTAGCGGACTAAAAGCCTTGGCGCCCCATCCCCATTGACACCACGCGTATCCCGCCCAGATCACTACCAGCACGATGCCCACGCGCGCGAGGAAGAAGTTTGGACTTGTGTGCCAGTAATCGTAAACGCTATACATTCGCAGCGGCACTGCATCCAGCAATCGTGAAAGAAAAAACATTGCGACACCCGAACCGCCCAGGATTGCCGCCATTTGCGACGGATTCCGCCTCGCCCATTCGCTGGTGAGCACGAAACCCGTCGCCAGCCCCGCGAACGCAAATGCAGTCCACGGAAATATAGGAAAGAGCCACGGCTGCGGATTCGCGTAAGTATGAACGCCATTGATGTACGACTCAACATACCAAGGCAGCCAATGCAGACGCCATGTGGTCCAGAGTGGTGGCGTTATTAACGCCATAGCCAGAGAAGCCGACGCTGCCAAAATAGTGTCTGCCTTTCGGTTCTGCACTAATCCGCAGAGAATTCCCATGAGCACGATCGAAATCCCGATCATATTCAGCACGTCCACGCGCAATAAGTCCGTCGACGGTGCCCACGGTTGCCCCAGCCAGTACTCCTGCACTCGAAAGACGAGCCCAAGGGCGAAAATTTCCAGGCCGCGCCGGATAATTCGCTTTCCAATCGCGCTCGGCTTCGCGCCTTTACGGCGCATGCGGTCCGTTACCAGTGCGGAAGATATGCCGGCAAGAAATATAAACAGGGGAGCGGGAACGGTTCCGCTGAATTGCGTTAACCCGAAGAATCCGCCCTGGCGGGCGGTCCCACCGAGCCAGGCATCGTAGCAATGGACTTCGAACATCCCGATGCAGGCGAAACCCCGCAACCAATCGAGGTAAGCAAGGCGTCCTGTTCCGGATTCTACTTTCGCCCAAGGCATGCCTCAGAATCGCCGAGTCTGAAAATCAAATCAAGTTCTTATCAAAGCCACCGGACGCCCGGTTAGAATCATTCACCATGGCGGCAGGCGCTCCATCGCGGCAAATGAGTGTTGCGGCAGTCGCGGCTATTTGGGCCGTAATCGTTTCAATGGCGGCGCTAGTCGGTCCGTGGATGGGCTTTGGCGGGCGGCGATTCGTCGTGGCACTGGTTGTCGCAGCCCTGCTTTTCGGATTCGAACTCTTTCTGGCCGTTCCACGAATTCTGAAGCTTGCTCAACTGACGCTTCGCATCCCCGGCGTGTTGCTTGCGCCGCTTGTCCCCCTGTTTGCGGTTCTCGTTTATTCGTTCGCGGTAAGCGGCAATTTGAAAATGATGCTGGCGGGAGCCGCCTATGCCGTGCTGCCTGCCCTTCTGCTTGCCAGAAGCGCCGGAAAACCGCCAGGCACATGGGAAGACTACGCCGCGGCAATCGTGATTTGGCTACCGGTCGAGTTTAGGTGGATGTACCGGATTTTCGCTTATCCGCCGCCGCTGACACATGTGCTCACAATTCTAATGGCGCTTAGTACTGGCGTCGCGGCCTTCGTTCTGCTTCGCAGACTCGAAGGTGTGGGCTATGCCATCGAATGGCGGCGTGGCTTCGCGGCGATTGTCGCGTTGTACTTCGCGATCTTTGCTGCTATGGCGATTCCCATCGGCAGCCGAATGCACTTCCTCGTATTCGCGCCGTCGCTGCGCCGGGATCATTTCCTCCCATTATCGGCGCTTGGAGTTTTATTCTTTACGGCTTGGCCCGAGGAATTTCTGTTTCGCGGCATCCTGCAGAATCTGCTCTCACGCACCATAAAGAACGAGTGGGCCGGGCTAGGGGTCACTTCCGTAATCTTCGGTTTCTCGCATATCTTCCACGTGCCATACCCTAACTGGAAATACGTGTTCCTGGCCACTCTCGCCGGCCTGTTTTACGGCCACGCGTGGATGAGAACGCGTTCGCTCGTCCCCGGCACGCTCGTCCACGCCTTCGTGGACATCTCCTGGCATATCCTGTTTCGCTAGCCTTGAGTGGTGGGTCCGATAGCAGCCTAGTCCAACCTTACCTCACGACGCCGGTCACGGGGCTCGATGCTGTCGCATACAGCTTCTTCTCAATCCGCCCGGCTAAAAACGCCTTCCGGCCGGCCTCGACCGCCGCGCGCATCGCTTCCGCCATCAGCACCGCGTCCTGGGCACCTGCAATTGCGGTGTTCATCAGGACGCCATCGGCTCCCAACTCCATCGCAATCGCCGCGTCCGATGCCGTACCGACGCCGGCGTCCACGATGAGCGGCACTTCTGTGATGCGCTCGCGCAAGATTCGTAAGTTCGCCAAATTCTGAATTCCCATGCCGGAGCCGATCGGCGCGCCCAACGGCATCACCGCCGAAGCCCCCGCATCGATCAGCTTGCGCGCCACAATCAGGTCGTCGCTGGTGTACGGCAGAACGATAAAACCCTCTTTCACCAGGGTCTTCGTCGCGCGGACTAGTTCCTCGGTTTCCGGGAATAGTGTTTGCTCATCGCCAATCACTTCGAGCTTCACCCATTCGGAGAGTCCTACCTCGCGCCCCAGCCGCGCCGCGCGAACCGCTTCATCGGCGGAATAGCATCCCGCTGTGTTCGGCAGGATGAACAATTTGTCGCGGTCGACATAATCGAGCAGCGATTCTTTGCTGCGATCCGTCAGGTTCACGCGCCGCACCGCC
>DATDMO010000330.1:0-6488 GCA_036518755.1 Candidatus Acidiferrales bacterium
GGCTGAGCGGAACTTCCACTGAAGTGGAAATGCGCTCGCGAACCGTGATTCGCGATTCGATTTCTTTGCGAATGGATTCGATCGAGCCATGGGCGCGCAGAAAGCGATTGGCCAGGGCCTTATCTTCCCGCAAGAGCCCCAATAGCAAATGCTCGGTCTCGATGTACGGGCTTCCATACTGGCTTGCCTCGTATCGCGCAAAGAAAATTACCCGTCGGGCCTTCTCCGTGTAACGTTCAAACACCGGTCACCCCACGCTCCCAAGGTCGTGTGTCTACTCTATCCGATGCCTGGCCCCAGTTCCGCGGACCAACCATCGCAAACACGTCCGGCCTCGCGGCCAGCCGCCCATACTCCAACACCAGCACTCGATCGGCGCATCCAGCCAGCGGCAAATTGTGTGTCGCCAGGATGGAAGTCAAATGGTGGGACCGATGGAGGCGCTCGATCAATTCAAAAATGCCCTCGGCGCTCCGTTCGTCCAGATCCCCTGTCGGTTCGTCCGCCAAAAGTAGCATGGGCTGATTCACCAGCGAACGCGCGATCGCCACTCGCTGTTGTTCGCCTCCGGAAAGTTGTCCGGCCTGCTGCCTCGCCCGGTCAGCCAGTCCCACTTCACCCAGCCAGTCCGTCGCCACCCTCAGCGCTTGCCCCCGCGCCTGCCCCCGAATCAGCAAGGGCATTGCCACGTTTTCCACCGCCGTGAAATCGGGCAGCAGGTGATGTCGCTGCCACACAAAACCCACTGCGCGGTTGCGATATCCCGCCAGCTCCGTCTGCGAAAATGCGCGGAGCAAATTTCCGGCGAAGTATACTGTACCGCTTGTTGGGGTGTCCAGCGCCGCCAGCAGGTGCAATAGCGTGCTTTTGCCGCTGCCGGAGGCGCCCACGATGGCGATCATCTCGCCTTGTTGGGCCGAAAAATCAATCTCGTTGAGGGGCGTTATTTCCTGTGTGCCGGAGCAGAAGGTCTTTCGAAGCCCTTCCACTCGCAGTATGGGACCCGATTTGGAGGCTGTTCCGAAATCGGCCTCGCCGGCATCGACACCCGCGTTCGCCTTCGCTTGCATTGCCACTATCCCATCACAGTTTAGATGCCGAATTGCCGCTCCGATATGTCCTTGTTTTCCAGTAATTCCGGCATCCCCGGCACCCTAGGCTTATCCAAATTGTTTCTCACTTGTCCCTGTTACTTTCCTAAACGGCGTAGGCTGTCTGCCACTTTTTGGCGCACTCTTGGCTCATTCTGTTTCGCTTTTTTGGTCCATTCGAATTTTCATTTTACCACGCACGCGCTCCCGGAACGAATCCATCTCGATGGAAAATTACCGCTCACCTGAGTTTTTGCTTGCCGGAAAGACGCCCAGCCTAGGACATCCCCCGGTTCCGCAGGCCGACCTAGAGTAACGATATACCTTTGGGCTGCGTCCCGCCCCGTCGATTTTAGCGGCGCGCGCTTGGTGATCAACGGAAGTCTTCTTGCCTAACCGTTTTGCGGTGTGGGGGTGCGATGGTGTCAAGAGCAAGCAGGCTATTCGAAGCGCAAAATTTCGACGGGAAGAATGCGCGCTGCCGACCATGCCGGAATGATCGTGGCGCTGATGCAAATCGCCAAAGCCGCGGCCGCAATCCAAATCGCGTCCAGCGCATTGGCGTGAAACGGAACGTAAGGTATGGCGTACACCTCCGGATTCAGAGGAATGAGTCTCCATCGGTTGGCGATCCAGGATAGCCCGTATCCAGCCAGCAGTCCCGCTGCCGTTCCCCCAATGCAAACGACCAGTCCCTGCAAGATGAAAATGCGGCGCACCTGGTGCCGCTGCGTTCCCATGGCCATCAGCACGGCGATGTCGCGGGCGCGATCGGTCACCGTCATCATCAGGACGACCAGGATGTTGAGGCCGGCCACGAATGTGATCAGTCCAATAAAAAGTGCTGTGACCAGCTTCTCCAAACTCAAAGCGCGAAAGAGCGCGCGGTTCTCGTCCATCCAGGTTGTGGCGATAAATCCGGGGCCTGCCCGGCGCAGCAGCTCATCGGCCACGGTTTGCGTCTCCTCCAGGCTTGTCACGCGAACTTCCAGCAGGTTTACGACGTCTCCCACGCCCGCCAGCGCTTGCGCCGACGAAAGCGTCACGAAACCCCAATTCGCGTCGTAATCGTAGAAGCCGGAATCAAAAATTCCGCCGACGCGATATCGCCGCGAGCGCGGCAGCATTCCAAACGGCGTCAGATTTCCCTGAGGGCTCGTCAGCGTGACGTAGTCGCCCGCCGAAACTTTCAATTCCTCGCCAAGAATTCGTCCCACCAGCACCACTGGAATATCATCCGGACCAGGCGCAAAACGGTCCGAGCCAGACACGATATGCCGAAGCGCCCCGCTCGTGCGCAGCTCCAACTCCGGGTCTACTCCCTTGAGCACCACTCCGCGCGACCGGTTGCCGATTGATAAAAGCACGGTGATGTAGACCGCCGGCTCAATCGAGCGAACGCCCGGCGCGTCGCTCAGTTTGGCAATCTCTTCTCGATAGTTGTGGATCCCTTCCGGGCTGGCGGGCTTCAGATTCACGTGAGCTGTAACGCTCAGCAGCCGGTCGCGAATGGCCTGCCTGAAGCCCGTGTCCATGGCTAGAGCGATCACCAGGGTCATCACTCCCGCCGCTACGCCAAGGACCGCAAGCAGAGTGACCAGCCGCAGCACCGCAGGACGGTTCGGCGAGCGTAGATACCGCAGTGCCACCAGCCATTCGAAGCTCATTTCGAACTTCCAGCTTCGTCGCCGCCCTTTTCTCGGGGAGCCGCCGAGTTTTCGGCCGTCTCGGCGCGCAACAGCGGAAAGAGGATCACCTCGCGAATCGCGTGGGAATCCGTGAGCAACATCACCAGCCGGTCAATCCCCACTCCTTCGCCTGCCGTTGGTGGCAGGCCGTGGCTAAGAGCGCGGATGTAGTCCATATCAACTTCTTTTGGGGCGTCCTGCCCGCCTTTTTCTACCTGCGCGCGAAAACGGCGTTCCTGGTCGGCCGGATCGTTCAACTCCGAAAATCCGTTGGCGATCTCCATGCCGGCGATAAATAGCTCGAACCGCTCGGTCAGTGAAGGATCGTCTTTCTTCTGCTTCGATAGCGGCGAAATATCGGTGGGGAAATCGTAAATCAACGTAGGCTGACTCAAGTGTCCTTCGGCGACCGCTTCGAAAAGTTGGCCCGTCAATTCGCCATCGGAAGACTTCTCGACTCCGTGGATCGGCTCCGCTGCTCCGCCATGTGCGAAGCGGTTATACCGCTCGGCGATTGCGCGCGGCCCGGCCTTTTGAGATAGCTCGGTTTCGCTGGGAGCCGCGCCAGCCGCGTTGGGCCAATATCTGCAGATCGCTTCGCGCATCGACAGGCGTTCAACCTTGCCAAAGTCGATTTCGGCTTCGCCGTATTTCACCCTCGTGCTGCCACAGATTCTCTGCGTTAGCCCGCGCAGCAATTCCTCCGTCAGATCCATTAATTCGCCTGCGTTGCTGTAGGCCTGGTAGAACTCCAGCATCGTGAATTCGGGCTGATGGATCGCATCGATTCCCTCATTGCGAAAATTGCGATTGATTTCGTACACGCGATCAAGTCCGCCCACAACCAGCCTTTTCAAATAAAGCTCTGGCGCAATTCGAAGATAAAGATCCATGTCAAACGTGTTGTGATGCGTCACAAAAGGACGCGCCGTCGCTCCGCCCAGCACCGGATGCATCATCGGTGTTTCCACTTCCACGTAGCCGCGCTCGTCAAAAAAGGCCCGCAGCTCGCGAATGATCTGCGCCCGCCGCAGGAAGATCTCTCGCGCCCGCTCGTTTACGATCAAGTCCAGATAGCGCCGCCGGTAGCGCATTTCCACATCCGCCAGGCCGTGCCACTTTTCCGGCAGCGGCAACAGCGCCTTGCTCAATAGTTCGAGCCCTTCCACGCGTATGGTAAGCTCGCCTGTCTTGGTGCGAAACAGAGGGCCTGAAACGCCCACGATGTCCCCTAGATCCAGGAGCTGAAAAAGTTTGAAAGGCTGCTCGCCAATTACGTCCAGGCGCACATACACTTGGATTCGTCCGCCGTCGCCCGCCAGGTGGGCGAACCCTGCCTTGCCGTGCGGCCGCAGCGCCACAATGCGCCCCGCCACGCGTACCGCCGTGCTTTTCGCCGCCAGCTCCTCAGCCGTCAGCGCGCCAAACTGTTCGCTAATTTCTCTCGGTGTATGTGTGCCCGCAAACCGGTGCGGATAAGGAGAATGGCCAAGGGATTCGATTTCGCTCAGTTTCTTGCGGCGCTGCGTGAACTGGTCAAGAGGTTCAAATTCCAAGGAGATGATCCTTTCAGCAGCGGAAGGACGCCGATGGCGAGCCGCGCCGCAGTATAATGGTCCCCTTCCGTAAGCGTCAAGAAAACCGCAGCTTGCAGTCGGATTTCGTTCGAGTCCCTGATGACACAAACGACATACCCTAAGCCAAAGACTCTAGGCGCTTGCAAGAGGTGGTATACTCCCGCCAGCTTCTTGGGGGCGGTCTTGTCTCTGGGGTGGCGGCCTAGGCTCTTCGCGCATGGCAGCGTATCGGACGATTGGATGATGGCCCTGCCGCGCGAGAAAAACTTGGTCTTTCAGACGGTCGTTCAGAGATGGGAATGCACGTATGCAATGATGAGCGTCGCGCTCGACGACGCCCTTTCGCTGCGCGCGCGCGCTGAACTCGTCTGCGCCCGCCAGCAGGTTTCTGTCGCCGCCTATCTCCTCGATCGCCTCGCGCAATCACTGATTTCATTTTGCGAGACTCTTTCTACTCGTGGGCGTGTCGCGCGCCGGCTTCCTGCTGTCGCGCCCCTGAACGCGAAATTCTTTCGCGGTAATACCGGACAGAGCGCGGCGTCGTGGAATGGAATCCTCCATCATGTGCTCTTCGGCAGCCGGCCACGGTTTTTTCATAAATTGCGAATTCTTTCCGAAACGATCCAGCACCTCGAACGTGAATTTCAAGACGCCGCCGGCGATATCTCCATGGGCCTTTCCGTGCAACCTGGCGATTGCTGGAAAACTCTTGATGGCCTCCACTATGATTTCAGTACCTGCCTGCGCGAAACCGAAGTCCTTCTGAAATCTTTTCTCAAGACTGTGCCGCTCGATCAACTCCCGGGTATCTCGGCAGATCTCGATGTTCCCTTGGAGCTTCAGCCCTTCGGCATGAAACCTCGTCTGTCCAGCGCCCAAGCATAGGACCGGGAAGCGGCACCCCCCGGAGCCCCCAAAGAGAGTCCACAGGAACCATCCCCTTGCAACCCTTTCGGACGGTGCTAACCTGAGCCGGAAAGGAAACATTTAATGTCTGGAGAGATTGGAGTGAGAACGAGGAAAAGGGTTGGAGGTTTTCGGGCGGGTATTTGCCCGATGAGTCCTGGGGGCGCTTTGGCCCCTTCGGCCACCAGGAGAAGCGCGCGATTCTGCTCGACACAGCTGCCGAGTAGAACGCGATGTAACTCATTGAAAATACAAGCTCCGTGTCACGTCTACCCGTCACGGAATCGAGGGGTCTTATTTCCTTCCTTTGGGTCCCGCCCGTGACCACCGAACGCGAAAAGCTTGAGGCGGACGTCCTGATCGTGGGCGCCGGGCCGGCGGGGCTCTCCTGCGCACTTCACCTCTCGAACCTGATCGATCGTCACACTGCGGAGAAAAAATCGCCCGCCCTTTCTTCTGAAAATATTTATGTCCTTGAAAAGGCCCGGGAGCTCGGCGCCCACCAGCTCTCCGGCGCCATCATGGATCCTCGCGCGCTCAGGGAACTTGTTCCGGACTTTGAGAAAACTGCGCCGCTCGACACTCCAGTCACAGGCGACGCCGCCTACTTCTTCACTGAAGGCAACTCCTACAAACTTCCCATCACTCCGCCGCCACTGGCCAATCATGGAAACTACGTGATTTCTCTCAACAGGCTCGTCAAGTGGCTTGGCGGCCTTGTCGAAAAGAAAGGCGTAAACATTTTCACGCAATTTGCCGGCCGCGAACCACTCTACGAAAGGAATGGAATCGCCGGTGTACTGACCGAAGACAAAGGGGTCGACAAAAACGGCAAGCCAAAGGACAACTTCACGCCCGGCTATGAGCTCCGCGCCAAGGTCACCGTGCTGGCGGAAGGTCCGCGGGGTTCGCTCACCAAGGATCTCCTCTCTCGGCTGAAACTCGACGGCCTCAATCCCCAGGTTTACGGTCTTGGAATCAAGGAGCTGTGGGACGTACAGCCCGGCCGCATCGATACCGGCTTCGTGGCGCATACGCTTGGTTGGCCGCTCACTTCGGATCTCTACGGCGGCGGGTGGATTTACGGCCTGCGGGACAATCGCGTGTCCCTCGGAATGGTAGTCAGCCTTGATTATCACAATGCGCTCTTCGATCCCCATGAAGCCTTCCAAAAATTGAAAACTCATCCATTTGTGAAAAGGATCCTGGAAGGCGGCACTCTGATT
>DATDMO010000331.1:0-6224 GCA_036518755.1 Candidatus Acidiferrales bacterium
ATCGTGAACTCGCACACCAACAACGATTACTTCGACGATCCCAAGTTTTTCCCCATCCTCGAAGCTGCCGAAGCGCTCGACGGCTGCATCTACATTCATCCGCGCGCGCCTTCCGACGGCATGGCGGCGCCGTTTCGTGATTACGGCCTGGATAGCGCGCAGTGGGCCTACGGCCTTGAGGTTTCCACGCACGCGGTGCGCATGATGGTCAGCGGCGTTTTCGACCGTTTCCCGAAACTCAAAATTTGCATCGGCCATATGGGAGAAGCCGTGCATTTCTGGCTCTGGCGTCTCGATTACATGAACAAGAACGCCCAGAATCGCGGCAGCGCGCCCAAGCTGCAGCTCACTCCGAGCGAATACTTCAAGCGTAATTTCGTGATCACCACGAGCGGGCAGGAGTCGCACCTGGCGCTCGATTTCTCGATCAAGGCGCTGGGAATCGACAACGTCCTCTGGGCGATTGACTACCCGTATCAGCCGTCGGCGCCGGCTGTGGCATTCATGGATTCCGCCCCGGTTTCGCAGGCCGAAAGGGAAAAGCTCTACCACCGCAACGCCGAGCGCATCTTCCATATCCCGGCTACCACGGCGCAAGCTTCAACCGCCCGGTGAACTGAGGGTGTAATCCCGATTTGGGGAAATGATTCGAAGACAGGTAGACCACTCACCGGGCTGGTCGGGGCAGGCAGTTTCGCCAGCGCGCCTGGGTTGGGCAGTTCGTCAGCCCGTCAACCCTGAGTATTGACGGGCTGACGAACTAGCAGGCATCAATAGGCGATGCCTGGCGTCTTTCGCAGATAAGCATGCTCTGTCAGCTGCTTGAGCATGAAGTCGGCGACGTCGGCCCGTGAAATCGTTGCAGTGGGGAACCAATGGCCGACCCTCGCGCCAACCCGGTACGTGCCTCTTCGTGGTCCATTGGTCAGCGCGGCGGGGCGCACAATCACCCAATCCAGCGTGCTGCTTTGGATGATCGCCTCCTGAGACTCCTTGTCCGCGAAAATACCACGCAGGAGCAGCGGAGCGAGGACGTAGCTGTACAAGAATCCCAGCTGCCCTCTGCTGTCTCCGATGCCGAGCGAAGACTCGCAGACGAAAATCTTCACGCCTCGTTTTTCCATCGCCTGGACGATGTTCTTCGTGCCGTTGGAAAGAGTCCTATTCCTTCTTGTGAAAATCAGAATGGCCAAGACTGGCACGCCAATTCGCACAATCAAATTGAACTCCCCCGATAACGAGAGCACTCTCGCAAGAACCTGAGCGGCCAGGGCGGCGATGACAATGAGCCATACACGCGGTTTCACGCCGAGAGCCGATAAAACAGCGTCCTGACCTTCAATCGCCGTTTCGACGGATTCGAAATTCAAAATATCGCCTTTCACCACCTTCAGGTTGCCCGACGCGCTCAAGACCTTCGCCGGGTTTCGTGCGAAAGCCGTAACAACGTGGCCTTGTTTCAGCGCCTGTTCGACCAGTGCTCGGCCGGTTCCACCCGTGGCTCCGAAAATCACGAGTTTCATGGATCGCTCTCCGCGGCGTGGCATCACTATGCGTCGCTCACGGTTTTTTTTGGTAGCGAATTCTGTGCCGCGGCCGCCCTTTGCGGCTAAGGCGGCGGATATACTACGATTAGCGCCGCCGATGAGCGACTCCACCCCTTCGAATCCGAGCAATCCTGCCGGAGATATGCTTTGGGGCTTCTGGTACCCCGCGCTGCGCAGCGATCAATTGCTGGCGCACAGGCTCGAGCGCGCCATGCTGCTCGAAGTTCCCCTCGTGATCGGGCGCGACGCCGCCGGAAAGCCTTTTGCGTTGCGCGACGTCTGCCCGCATCGCGCCTTTCCTCTTTCGTTCGGCCGCTTTGATGGGAAAGCGGTTGAATGCGCCTACCACGGCTGGCAGTTCGACGCGCATACCGGCCAGTGCCGCCACATCCCTTCGGTGATGGCCGATTCGAAGCTGAAAGTTGACCGAATCTTCGCTGGGAGTTTCCCGTGCGAAGAGCGCGACGGCTACATCTGGGCCTACATGACGAATCCCGAAGGTCGCGCGGCAGCCTCGCCGGATGTGGCGCTGCCTGCCGCGCCCGAGCTGCCGACCTTCAGCCCGCACTACAAAATCGCGCACCTCTGGGCAGATCTTCCGTGCAGCGTGGATCACGGCATCATCGGCTTGATGGACCCTGCGCATGGCCCTTTCGTCCACCAGGCGTGGTGGTGGCGCAGCCGCCGCAGCATTCGCGACAAAGCCAAGCAGTTCGAGCCGATTCCCAATGGCTTTCGTATGAGCCCGCACGCGCCTTCCGCCAATAGCGCGCCGTACAAAATCCTGAAGCTCATCACGGGCGAACCCGCCACTACGATGATCGATTTCGTTCTGCCGAATCAGCGCTTCGAACAGATTCGAGCCGGAAAATATTGGCTCTCGAGCCGCACCACCGTCACGCCGGTTCGCAGCGATTTGTGCCGCCTGGATTTCGTGGCCGCGTGGAACATTCTTCCTTGGTTTCCGATCGTGTCATTTATCATTCACGTGCTCGGGCCGCGGTTTATTCGCCAGGATACGGAAGTGATCGAGAAACAATCGCTGGGCTTGCAATACGAAGACCGCATGATGCTGGTGGACGACGCCGACCGCCAGGCTCGTTGGTATTTCGAGCTGAAAGCGGCGCACCTGGAGTCGCAACGCACTGGCGAACCGCTGCGTCACCCGCTCGCGGGGCCCGTCACGCTGCGCTGGCGATCCTGAGCGGGCTGAGAGCTTCGCGAGGGACGCCCCGCAGTCTAGTCCCGTTTTCACCCCAGATCTTTCGGCTAGCGTAGGCTGTTGAGATTGAATGTCGTTTCCACCTGCTGCCCATCTGGTGTATCGACGTCCACCGTTGTAATTGCGCTGGGATCAATCTTCCTCACGTTATACTCCAGATCTATCGTCGCGCCAGTGAATCCAAGAAGAGCATCGGTGTTGTAAATCGGCCGGCCCCTGATCGACCGCGGACTGATCTCTGAGCGCTGTTTAAGGCGCACCTTGAAACGCTTCCAGAAATCACTGCGCGTTGCCGCCGTATCCGTCGGTTGTGGCCAGGTAGGGCTGAAATCGATCTCCACGTGTACGCGAAAGCATCCAGGCTTACCTAGATAATCCCGTTCGGCATCCGCGGCATGATAGTTGGATATGCGGCCCGCAATTTCGTCCACAATGCAGGCGAAAGGTGTTTGGACTTCAATCAGACTGACGTCAGGTCCACTGATTGGCGTCGGCATCCGATGCTTGTACTTTTCGAAGAATTCCAGCCTCTTACTCGGGTCGCCAGCCGCTAGAAAATACGCCTCGCGAATCGCCTGGGAAGAAAGCGGGTATGCGAAGGCGAGGAGGGGCCGCGCACAGACCACCGACAAGACATAAACCGAGATGATCCATCCGGCGGATGGCTTTATCGTGCTTCCCTGAGGTTTGTTGGTCTGACTTCCGGACGGACGCATACTTCTCTCATTTCGCGATACTGCTTAGGAACGGGTAGTGCTCCGCGGCACCCATGAAGAAGAGCATCGGCAGCGACATCCAGAATCCCGCGCGCGAAGCCAGAAACGCCCAGCGCGCCATTCGCGCTGCTTCGGGAGGCATCGGCGTGCCTTGCTCAGCGCTCGCCCGCGTCCATGCGATCAATCTCTTTTGTACGCGCCAGATAATTCCCCACGCATTCAACAGCATCAGCAATCCCATTCCGCCGCCAATGCTGATCGATAAATGCGCGTTCGATGATTCCGGGCTCGCATTCAACAGCAGCACCGCCCAGCACGCGGCCACGGCAATCACCACAATCGCGGTGATCCGCACCCACGGGCTATCGAGGACTCCAGTATGTGGCAACTGAAACGGATAAATCAGCGCAAACGCCACGCACCAGACCAGCAGCCACCACCCCATCCAGTGCCACGCGAGCCAGGGATTCCCGGCGTTTCGCGCGTCGGCTGTCAGAATCAGCCAGAAATAGCGAAGCCCGGCGATCACCGTCACGAGCGCCGACCAGCGGAACCACCACATCGCTCGCGACATCAGCGCCGGAAATACCTTCGCGCGCACCGGCGCTTCCAGCGTCTTCATCGTGGGCGTTCCCACCAGATTGAAAAAATAGAGCAGGCCGATCCAGATGATTCCCGAAACAAAGTGCAGCCATCGCAGCGCAATTTCTTCGTTCGCCACCGCGCCCTGCGGAAAGCTGATCTGCGGCCCGGCAGAATGAAAGATCAGCGCGAAGGATGAAGCCCACATCAGACACCTCCCGGATCATGGCCGCGCAAACGCACGCTAGCGCAGAAGCACGCATACTATCGCAAAACCTGCCCAGCCAGTGTTGTAGACTCTCGCCTTGGCGGAAACGTATGCTGTGCCGTTTCCGACTAGCTTCCGTACGGAGCAAAGACAGTGGGGAAGATCTATGCGGGCACTTCCGGGTGGGCCTATGCGAGTTGGAAGCCCAGCTTCTATCCGGCGAAACTGGCGTCGGCGAAATTTCTCGGCTACTACGCCACGCGCCTCAATTCAGTCGAGGTGAACTATACGTTCCGCCGCCGCGCCACGGAAAAGCTTCTGGATGGGTGGATCTCCGCCACGCCGCCGGACTTCAAATTTGCCGTCAAGGCTCACCAGAACATTACGCACGTCACGCGCCTGCGCGGGTCCGCCGACGTGACGTTGAGTTTCCTCGCGACGCTCGATCCTTTGCGCGAAGCGGGAAAACTTGGCCCCGTCCTGTTCCAGTTGCCGCCGTTCCTCAAGTGCGATCTCGCGCTGCTGGACAACTTCCTGGCTCAATTGCCGCGCCGCACGCGCGCCGCCATGGAATTCCGCCATGCTTCCTGGTTTTCCGACGACGTTTACGAACGCCTTGGCCGCGCCAACGTCGCGCTTTGCCAGGCGGAAAGCGAAAAGATCGAAACTCCGCACGTGGCAACAGCCGATTTTCGCTATTTGCGCTTGCGCAAGGAAGATTATTCAGCCGCCGCAAGGAAGGACCTGGCACACGAAATTGACGAAGCCACAAGCCACGGTGATGTTTTTGTCTACTTCAAGCACGAAGATACGCCGGAAGGCGCCCTGCACGCGGAAGCTCTGCTGGCCGGACGCAATATGGGCTGAGCACGATGGGTTGGGTGTTTCGCGGAACCGGAGCCCAATCCGCTACTCATTCACATTCCATACATACAGGAAATCGTCATCGGTCGCCGTGGCAACATGCATTCCGCGTTTCCGCGTCGCGCGATTCAGCGCCGAACGTATTTTCTGCTTCGTCGCGGTCAATTCAGCCAACGGGACTTTGATCGCCGAACCAGCCTTCAATTGGTCGAGATCACTGAGGATCGTGGAAACGATCTGCTTGTGCTTGCCGCTCCGGCCCTGCGGAACGTCCGCTTGGATCATTGTTTTGAAGTGCGCCGGCGCGATTTTTCCCCGAGTGGTTGCCATCGCCCCTTCTCCTGAAATGAAATGTCGTTAAACTAACGACGCGCTATCGTATTCAAACGTAAAATGAGTGTCAAGCTAAAAATTACTGACCGTAAAGCGTTTACCCCTCCCAGCACACTCGTCACGCTATGGAACCGCATTCAACCCTTCGCTTCGCTAAGAAGGCGATTCCGCTCTCGCTAATTGAAAATTCGATCTTTTAAAGATCTGACCCGTATGAATTCTTCTCTGCTAGGTTTGGGTCGCTGAAAGGAGTCAACCGAAAGTGCGACCGGAACTACATTTCGAGCAGGTTCCCTTGGCAGTGGTTTTGAAGAGGGCTACAGAAGTGCAATCAAACAAAAACAAACCGCCTAAGAAACGGCAAACCCTGAATGGAAAGGTCGAAAATGAACGGAGCGAGAATGCAAGGAGCGACGATGGAAGGACAGAAGCACGGTCGTAATGGAGCTCATGAATCTGCGGGCCTTTCCTTCGACATCTTTCAGGTGGAGGCCGGAGGCGTGGTGTGGCGTGGAGCGGCACCAACCTTTGAGGACGCCAATAAGCGTATTCAAGAATTAGCGTTGGCGTCGCCTGCAGATTACATTGTCTGGAATCGCCATACCGGGGACAAACAGACAATCAAAACCGGCGGTCGTCGAGAGGAGCACGAAGGAAACAAGCACATTTCCTGATTCGATCAACAGCCCACTCGCAGCGGGCTGATTTTGGTTTCATGGTGCCCAAGAGAGGACTCGAACCTCCACTCCCTT
>DATDMO010000332.1:0-17091 GCA_036518755.1 Candidatus Acidiferrales bacterium
AACGATGCGACGTGGCACAGACATTAATGATCGGATGTAGCGTCCGGTACGTCGACTTCGGATCCCACGAAAGATCCGACCATCCGGAAAAATGCCGACGCAACACTCGCCGCACTCGAAAAACTAAAGAATAGCGGGAGAGTAACGCAAGCCATTCACCGCTCGCAGCCCGACCCACATACGGTCGTGGCGCGGGAGGTTTCCTGAAATTGGGCCCGCAGCCAAACCTTGCCGCTCGTGACCGGCCAGTACATTGACGCCGTCCGCTGCGCTATGATACCCATACCCAGCATGTTGAGGCCCTCGTGACTCCAAAAACTCCAGAATCCCGGCGTCTGGACGTGATGCTCGATACCCGCCTGGAAAGCGTGGACGTCGCCGAACACCTCGTGATGCGCACCGCCGAGGAAGCCGGCTTCAGCGAAGACGACGTCCACAAAATCGGCATGGCCGTCCGCGAAGGCGTCGTCAACGCTTACAATTACGGAAATTGCCAGGATGGCCAGAAGAAAATCCAGCTCACCGTCGAATTGGATGGCGGCAAATTGGTCGTACATGTCCTCGATGAAGGATGTGGTTTCGATCTGAAGGACATCCCCGATCCCCTCGCCGAAGAAAATCTGCTCCGTACCTCAGGACGCGGCATCTTTCTGATGCGCGCGTTCATGGACGACCTCGCCGTCCACCGCCGACCGCGCGGCGGCGCCGATCTCGTCCTCTCCAAGAATCTTCCCAATCATCGTCCCTCGCGCTAACTGCAACCGCCACTCATAAGGCCAAGACATGCGGCGCCGCGATCCACTTTCTCCGCCCATCAGGGTTGACCTCCGCCTTGTGTTATCATGGGACACTCTGAATTCATTCTGATTTCCGAGAGTTTTATTTGGCCCACATTTCTCGCAAAGAGTTGAAGAAGGACGCTGTCCGCGACACTTTCGCGCACGGTGCCGACGCTCTTCTCGCCCACCAGCGGCAGACCATCTATCTGATCATCGCCGTGATTGTGGTCGCTCTCGGCGTATTTGGCTGGAGAACCTATAGCCAGCGTCAAACCGTCAAGGCTTTCGCTGCGTTCGACGATGCGATGACGGTTTTCCAGGCCCCTGTCGGAGCTCCGCCCTCGCCAGGAGTAACGGCGTACCCCGACGACACCAAAAAGTTTACCGAGGCCGAATCCAAATTTGCGGCGGTCGCTTCCAAATATCCTCGCACCCGCGCCGGCGAACTCGCGCGCTACTACCGAGCCCTGAGTCTCGAGAAAATCGGCAAAGACGACGCCGCAAAAAAATATCTGCAATCTCTCGCGGATAGCCGTGACCACGATGTGGCCTCGCTGGCTCA
Source organism: Candidatus Acidiferrales bacterium (assembly GCA_036518755.1). Lineage (GTDB taxonomy): Bacteria > Acidobacteriota > Terriglobia > Acidiferrales > UBA7541 > Palsa-295. The sequence continues at coordinate 1,342 of DATDMO010000332.1, forward strand.
ATTCGAACTGGCGGGAATCGACGACCGCACCGGCCACGGCACGGATGCCGAAGTGCTTTACAAGCACCTCATTGCAAATCCCACGGTGTTGGTGCCCAAGCCGGTGGCGATGCTGACTCTCGCGCAGCATTACGGCGCAAAAAATCCCACCGAAGCGGCCAAGCTCTACAGCCAGATAAAGTCCGAGTACCCGGATACGCCCATCGCCGAGCAGGCCGATCAGGCGCTCGCGCTCCTTCCCAGCAAGTCCTAGTAGGCTCGAAATCTCTCAAGTTTGGCGCACCAGCCGCGCCGAGTTTCAAACGCGAAGTGCGGCTAACTAGAAACAATTCGCGGTCGAAAACGGTCAAAATCTGCCGGCTAAAGGCCGCGAAGAACCCCGTACGCCCGAGGCGTGGCGGGAACCCATCCCATCGAATAGAATGGCCGGAATGACCCTCGCACCCTATGCAATGGACGCCCGTAACTCGCGTGGGCGCCGCTATCCCGAGCCGCCGCACCCCTACCGCAGCGCCTATGCGCGCGACCGCGACCGCGTCATCCACGCGCGCGCCTTCCGGCGTTTGGAGTCTAAAACACAGGTCTTCACCACTCGCTTCTCGGACCACTTCCGAAATCGACTCACGCACACGATCGAGGTTGCACAGGTGGCGCGCACCGTGGCGCGGGCGCTCGGCCTGAACGAAGATCTTACGGAGGCGCTGGCGCTGGTCCACGATGTGGGCCACCCGCCCTTCGGGCATGGCGGCGAGAAGCAGCTGGACTTGTGCATGGGCGAATACGGAGACCGCTTCGACCACAACCTTCATGCACTGCGCATCGTCGAGCAATTCGAGCAGCGATACTTGGATTTCCCCGGCCTGAATCTGACGTTCGAGGTTCGCGAAGGAATCATCAAGCACTCGCGCGATTACTCGGCGAAGGAATTTCCCGGGCTTCAAGAATATTTGCTGGAGAAGCGCCCGCCTCTCGAAGCGCAACTCATCGACCTAGTCGACGAAATCGCCTACAACACGGCGGACCTGGACGATAGCTTCGAGGCTCGGCTCCTGGACCTTGAAAAACTTTGCAGCGAGATTCCGTTCTTTGACGCGGCGTATCGCGAGGTAGAGCGGCGGCATCCGAAAGGCGCGCGCAAGTTGAAGTTTAATGAAGCCCTGAAGCGCGTTTTGAATCGCTTGGTCACCGATTTGATCGAGGAAACGCAGCGGCAAGTGGATGTGAGCGGGGTGCAAAACGTGGAAGACGTTCGCAGCCATGAGAAGAGGCTGGCGGCCTTTTCCGCGGAGGTGGCGCGACACGCTGCCGCGCTCAAAAGCTTTCTCACCTCAAATGTCTATTCCCTGCCTGTGATCGCTGAAGAGCGGGAACGCTCCGTCGCCGCCCTTGACGCGCTCTTTCGCTTTTACGTCGCGCAGCCCGGCAAGATGCCCCGCCACTACGCGGACTTGGCGCAAAAAACGCCGATTCATCGGGTTGTGTGCGACTACGTCGCCGGAATGACCGACCATTTCCTGCTTCGTCAATGCTCGGAGCTATTGGTCGGCGTCAATTCGAGTGAGTCAACAGGGATGAAATCCCCTAGAAGTACTAAAGAAATAACCCGATAGCGTAGCGGACATTTGTTCGGCAACCTACCGAAGCGTCCAAAGGGAACTCACTCTTTGGGCTAAGCAAGAACACTAAAGTGGGGAGGCCACTGATGAAGTGGAGTCTTGTTAGGGCTGTTCGTAACACGCTCCTTGCATTATCGGTTGGTGTGCTCTTGCCCAGCATCGCTTCGGCGAGCAGTTTGGCGCCGAGCGCAACACCCACGGGTCACAACACAACCGGCGTGTGGCTTTTCATTCCAGACGCTCCGGATTCGCTGATGAACTCGGCCACGCTGGTAGGGTCGATTCCATTTGGCGACGATGCAGTCGACATCTTGAAAGACAGCGACGGCCATTTTGCTCTCGCTTGGGTTGATTCAGATGACGACGACTCGGGCGGTTCGGTGGTGACGTCAACCACTCCCGTCACTAACCCGGTGACCCCCAACGACCCAACACCAACCTCAACCCCCGAGCCATCCTCGTTGGCTCTTCTTGGCTTCGGGACAATGGTTTTGGGCCTGGCTTTTGCCGGCCGTCGCCTCAGATTCACGACGGTTGGATAGGCCCGTCTGCGAAGCAAAGACTCAGCGGCCTCAGCCCGCTGGGTCTGCAGTTCGCGTCCCGCATCAATCGCCGCTCCTTCTAGGCTGCCAGGAAACGACTTGTGCCGTCGAGATCCGCCGTCACCGTGCATAGCCGGCATAAGAAATCGCGCCGTTGACAGTGGCATGTTACCGTCATAACATCCACACGAAATGGCCATAGCCACATTCGATGGCGCGGCGTGGCTGCTTCTGACGTTTACGTTGCCGACGAAATCGGCCAGCCAGAGAGTGCAGGTGTGGCGCAAATTGCAGCGTTACGGCGCTATCCCGCTCGGCAACTCCGGCTACTTGCTTCCCAACAATCCCGCGACTCAAGAGCGATTTGAGTGGTTGGCGACGGCGATTCGCAAATTCGCAGGCGAGGCCTCGGTGGTAAAGGTTCAATCCATCGACAACCTATCGACTCCCCAGTTGGTGGGGCGGTTCGCCGAAGCACGGGCGCGCGACTACCAGGAATTAATCCGGGAACTGCGGAAAATTTTGTCGAGCCGAGGAGGCAGGGGCACGCCAGGCCGTTTGAGCCGTCTAAGGGCGCGCTTTCTTGAGATTGCGCAGGTTGATTTCTTCAACAGTCCTCTGCAAAAGCGGGTCGAAGAGCTTCTGGCGCGTGCCGATGCAAGCCCGGCTCCAACAGAAGAAACGGTAAAAGCCGATCCACGCGAATACGTCGGCAGGGTGTGGATCACGCGACCGCGACCGGGGATTGACCGGTCCGCTTCGGCGTGGCTGATTCAGCGTTTCATTGATAAGAAGGCTCGGTTCATTTTTGGTCCTGAAGACGACGTTCCGCGCGGCGCAGTTCCCTACGACATGTTTCACGGGGGCTTTGGCCATCGCGGCGAGGACTGCACTTTCGAGACGCTGCAAAAGCAATTTCGGATTCGCGACCGAAAGGTGCGCGTGATTGGAGAAATCATTCACGATGCGGACCTTTTTGACGAGAAGTTCGGGCGGAAAGAGGGCTTCGGGATTGACGGAGCGCTCAACGGTTGGGCGAAACAGGGAGTCCCGGACAGCGAGCTTCTGAGGCGAGGGATGCAGCTTGTTGAGGGGTTGTATCACTCGGTTTCGGGGAAGTAGTTTTGGCCGGCGCGATGTACCCGGGCGGCTTGAACGCTCTTTTGGGAGGTATCTCATGCAATTTGCGCGACGTTTGCTGATTGTACTTTCGATCCTGGCATTTCCCGTTTCGGCTCTGGCTCAAGCGCTCGACACAGCGAAGATCGCGGAGACGCTGGGGCGGCCGGGACAGAAGATGGGCGATGTGTATAAGGTGGGCTTTCCACGAACCGATTTGCACGTTATCGTCCACGGCGTGGTGATCAAACCTGGCTTGGCGCTCGGATCGTGGGCGGCGTTTTCGGGAACGAATGAGGACGCTTACGTAATGGGCGATCTGGTTTTGCTCCAGGACGAAGTGAATCCCGTGATGGAGAAATTGCGAGCCGCCGGTTTCGAGATTACAGCGGTCCACAATCACTTGCTCGATGAGTCGCCTCGCCTGATGTACATGCACTATATGGGGCGCGGACCCGCGGCTGAGCTTGCCACTTCGCTCCGCTCCGCCCTCGCTGTTTCCAAGACGCCGCTGGGAAAACCTGCCGCGCCTACGGGATCTTCAGTTCCGCCAGCGTGGGTCAAGGTGGTGGAAGATACGATTGGATTCAAGGGGGGCTTCAACGGTGGAGTTCTTGCGTTCGGGGAACCGCGTGCGGAAGCCGTCACCATGGGAGGGATGACGATTGCACCGCCGGAGGGCGTGGCCGAGTCCATCAACTTCCAGGACGCGGGCGAGGGAAAGGTGGCAACGACGGGCGATTTTGTGATGACGGCCGCGGAAGTAAATCCGGTGATCTCGGCGCTCCAGGAACACCATATCGGAGTGATGGCGCTGCATAGTCACATGCTCACAGAACAGCCTCGCCTTTTTTTCATGCACTTCTGGGCGGTTGGACCTCCTGCGTCGGTAGCGGAAGGAATCAAAGCTGCGCTGAGCCATATCTCAACAAAATAGCAGGGCACTTACAGGAAGAGGGCGGCAAACCTGTGGTGCGAGCGGCAGTCTATCAGCCGGTTATGCGTCCCTAAACCGCTCACCGACGCTCGGTGGAAAGGGAATGGATATGAAAGCGTGGAAGGGGTTTCTTCTGGCAGTTCTCGCCGTCGCGGCCGTGGCGGCGCAAGAGGCTGGGTCACTCAAGTTCACTGTTAAGCCACTGCCGCTGCCAGGTGCTAACGGACTGGTAATGCTCGACTATTTTAAGTATGACTACGCGAGCCGACTCGTTTGGGTTCCCGCAGCGAACACCGGCAGTGTCGACGTCATCGACACGACGACTGACCGGATCAAACGAGTTGAGGGATTCTCGGTCGCGCAGGTCGAATTCCGGGGCAAGATGCGGTCGGTGGGGCCATCGTCGGTCGCCATCGGGGATGGTGTGGTCTACGTCGGCAGCCGAGCCGATTCGAAAATCTGTGTGATTGATTCCCGCACTTTTGAAATGGGCGTCTGCATTGCCTTCGCTCCGCCTACAGCCGGGATGGCAGCCGCACCCGATGGTCTCGTCTACATAGCCGCTACGCGGGAACTGTGGGCCACGAGCGGGGCCCCGCCGATGGGAATCTCCGCTGCGGATCGTTCTCTCAAGATCTTCTCTGCCTCCCGGCCTGCGAATATCACTCCTGCCGGTAAGATCCCGCTACCCGGCTCTGCAGAGGGTTATGCAGTGGACGGCCGTCACGGTCGCTTCTACACCAACCTAGAAGAAACGGGCCAAACCGTCGCCATCAACGTCCGAAAACACGCGGTCGAATCCACCTGGCGTTCCTGCGATGGCCCTAGTGGGGTGGCTGTGGACAGCAGGCGCGGCTTCGTGTTCGTTGCCTGCGATGATCACGTCATCGTATTGGACACGGCGCATCACGGACGCGTCACCGGAAGCATCGCGACGGGCGCGGGTGTGGACAATATTGATTATTCCGAAGACGCGGGGCTACTTTACGTCGCCGCAGGTGACGCGGCGCAGTTGACGATTGCTCGGATCGAAGACAACGGAAAACCGACCCGTGTGGCGCTCGTACCTACAGCAAAAGGCGCGCGCAGCGTCGTTGCTGGCGCGAATGGGTGCGCCTACCTAATCGATCCGCTTGGTGGTCGTATCCTCAAGGTCGAGCCCCGTGGCAAATAGCTATCTGGATCATAGGAGTTAACCGACAAAAGGTAGTACGCTCTCTAAGTTCGACAGCGAGAATTCGGAGCGAAGATGAAAGCGTGGAAGGCGTTCCTTCTGGCAATTCTCACGGTGGCAGCCGTGGCGGCGATTTGTGGCGCGGTGTTGATTCACAGAGGGTTTCGAGCGACCACCGAGCCTTCCGCGCTGGAGAAAGTGGTGGCTCGAACGGCGCGGGACTGGGCCATTCCCGGGCGCGCACGCCGCGAAAAGAATCCGCTGAAGCTCACTTCGGAGAATTTGCGAGAGGGTCGGGAAGAATTCCTGGCCCGCTGCGCGAGTTGCCATGGACACGACGGCGGCGGGCTGACGGATATGGGCAGGAACCTCTATCCGAGGACGCCCGATCTGCGCTCGAATGAAACGCAGAATCTTACCGACGGCGAGATTCATTACATCATCGCCAACGGAGTACAGCTTACGGGAATGCCGGCGTGGAGCAATCCGCACCAAGAACGAAACGTCAATGCGTGGAATCTGGTTCTCTTCATTCGCAGCCTGCGGCCGCTGACGCGCGAGGAGCAAACACAAGAGGCAAGCACGGCGAAGTCCGCGCACTACGTTGGCTCGCAGGCGTGCGAGAAGTGCCACGCACAGATCTACGAGCATTGGAAGAAGACGCCGATGGCCAATATCGTCCGCGACCCGCGCGAGCATCCGGATGCGATTGCGCCCAACCTGGCGACAAACAACGTGTTCAAGTTTACGAGAGACCAAGTTGCGTTCGTCTACGGCAGCATCTGGAAGCAGCGATATTTCACGAAAATCGGCGACGATTATTATCCGCTGCCCGTGCAGTGGGAATTTAACAACAAAAAATGGAGCAAATATTTCGCGGGCGATAAAGCCGATTGGTGGGCGAAGTTTTATCCTCCCGACAACATGAAGCGGCCGACGGGTCCCACGTGCGACGGCTGCCATTCCGTCGGCTACGACATCCACACCAAGCAAGTGGCGGAGTGGAACGTGGGCTGCGAGCGCTGCCATGGTCCGGGCAGCGAGCACGTGGCGCATCCCTTGCGCGACAACATCGTCAATCCCGCGCACATGGACTACGTCGCGGCGAGCGATACCTGCATCCAGTGCCATTCGCAAGGGCGTCCGCTGACGAGTCCGATCGAAGGGCAATACTACGATTGGCCAGTGGGCTATCACGTGGGGCTCAGGCTGCAGGATTTCTGGAAGCTCGAGGACCATACACTGGCGGAAACCAACTTCTATTATTTCGCGGACGGCACCGCGCACAAAAACCGGATGCAGGGAAACGATTTCATGCAGAGCGTGATGTACCGCCGCGGAATCACCTGCTTCGATTGCCACGACGTGCATGGCACAAACAACTACGCGCAACTCAGAGAGCCTGCCGACAAGCTCTGCCTGGAATGCCACGGGCCGCTCTCGCCCAACGGACCGCGAACGGCGACGCTCGAAGAGCACACGCACCACAAGGACGGCAGCGCCGGAAGCCAGTGCGTGGCCTGCCACATGCCCGCAATTGAAACGGAAGGTCCCCCCAACACCATGGTTCACGCACATACCTTCCGGTTCATCACCCCGGCCATGACAGACAAGTACAAAATCCCGAATCCGTGCACGTCATGCCACACGGACAAATCCACGGCGTGGGCGACGAATGAATTGAGCAAATGGCCCGAGCGCTCGCCGTGGCGGCTCGAGTAGCACGTCATTTTCATTGAGGTTGGGGAGGCCGTGTCATGGGGCGGCGAACCAGCGAAATCCAGACGCGACGCGGTAAGAGTGCATGCAGAGCGCGGATCCAGGTTCCACCGACCGGGTAACGCAAACGAGGAGACCGGTCGTTTGCAGCGCGAAAAATCGCTTCCGCGACGGGCTGCGGCTCTGGCGCCTTGGCGTCCTCTTTGCGCACCGAACCCATGAAATTTTCAAATGCCCTGTCATACGCGGGGTGAGGACGCCCTTGCATCGACCGCTCCAGAAAGCCCGTTTTGAATTGTCCGGGCTCGACTAGTTTCACGCGGATGCCATGTAGCGAAAGTTCATACCAGAGCGATTCGGACATACCTTCGAGAGCAAACTTCGTGGCGTCGTAAGCGGACATGAACGGCTCAGCCATGCGGCCGGCGAGCGAGGAGACGTTAATGATTGTGCCTTCTTGCTTGGTCCGCATGATCGGAAGCACGTGACGGATTACAGCGGCTGCGCCAATCACGTTGGTTCTAAATTGCGCCTCCAATTGATCTGTGGTGACGCCCTCCAGAGGTCCTAGAAGGCCATAGGCGGCATTGTTGACGAGGACATCGATTGTCCCGAAACGACGGACCACGCGCTGCACTGCCACACTTATGCTTGTCTCGTCGGTGACGTCCAGTTGAAACGCGCTGATGTGGTCGCTTGTGCGGATGGTTTCGGGGCGCCGGGCTGTGGCGGCCACATTCCAATCCCGTCTGGCGAAGAATTCCGCAGTGATGCGGCCGACGCCGCTGCTGGAGCCGGTGATCAACACAACTTTGGCCATGCACCTTCAGTGTTGCACAATTGCCTTGTCTGGGCGCGACTGCGTGCACGCCAAGATCAGCCTTCCGCCCAATCCCGTTTTTTGGACTGTTGGACCGTGGCCCAATTGGAGGGGCAATTGCTCATTTAGGCTGGGCTGGAGAGGTTTCGCTGAGGGGCAACACCAGCTAAACGATGTAGTTTCTGTAGCTTATCGTTCCGGCCGCTGCCGGTTAATGTGCAAAGGTGTCACCTCTGCGGAATAGCAATGTTCCCGAAGAGCGCCGGCGTCACGTCCGGCACGGGCTAACCTCCATCGTATACGTTGAGCTTGGTCCAGGGAATGGCGGCATCATCGTCAGCCTTGGCACGGGCGGATTGTCCCTCCATGCAGCGAGCAAACTGAATGCTGAAGCGGAGCTGGCCCTCCGCTTTCGACTCGATCCTAACGAGGCGCCGATTGATGCTGCGGGGCGAGTTGTTTGGCTGGGGCCCACGCATAAAGAAGCAGGAATTTGCTTCAAGGATCTCTCGGCTGACGCGGAACGACAGATCGCGAAGTGGATCGCGGCGCAGGAGCAGCCCGTCTCAAGTACCCAAGGCGAACTGGATCCGCTGCCCAAAGTGCCATCGGTGAGCGGCGCAGCGCCGCCGATTTCCATCCAAGCGCGCGTTCCCGCGAGTCGCACTACCGAGAGACTCGAGAATGCACAGGCGAGTCTTAGCATGGGGACTGCGCGCCGATTAGTTTCCGAACCTTCCCAACCCGCCGAGTTTTCAAGAGCGTCCGGGTTGCAACGGGCGACGCCTCCATCTCCCGCGATTGCGTTCCCAACGCCTGTAGAGCGGCCCGAAAGGCCATCGGACAGACTTCTCCGAGCGGCTCCTGCGAAACCTTACGAAATTCTTCCAAGGCCCGCGAAGCCGGCGCCCGCCGCGCAAGAGATCGTTCCAAGAGATTCTGTATTGCCCGGCCTGATGCCTTCTCCGGCCAAAGTTATTGAAGTGAGTCGCCAGGCGTCTCAAGCGAATGATTCAGCCGCTTCGAAACTTCGCCAGCGGCGGAAGCTCGGAATCACGGTGGCGGCTTGCTCCGCGGGAATTCTGGTGCTGATGGTCACGACAATGATCGTCAGCAGGCCTTCTGCCCGCCTTGATTCGAGCGGAGAGCCGGTGGTACCGATTTCGTCAGCCGCGACGGTGCAACCCGCGAGCGTGCCTCAAACAGCGCCGAGGGCGTCGAGCGATCTGGGTGGAGCGATCACGCCATCCGAAGATCTCCCGCCGGAGGCCTACTATGACTTGCTCCCGATGCTCCCGACACATCAACGGGTGACCGTGGCACAAGATGGCGACTGGGGTACGCTGGTGGAAGCGATGCTCGGCATGGATGTCGCCAGGAAACTGAATCCGGACATACTCGCGTTGCCGGTGTGGACCGTCCGGCACAGCGGATACTATTATTGCGTCGACAGTCTGAATTCAGAGACGCCGCAGACAGGCGCCCTGATGTGGCAAAGCGACGCACTTCAAAGCGGATACCGTCCGAAACTCGGCGAATATTGCAACTAGTATCGGGACTCCTCGGCGAATCGTCCAGGCTCACTACAGACAGCTGGGAGCGTTTCGTGTCCTCTTCCAGCAACGGGGGGAGAGGGTTTCTTGACATCGGGGGCAACGGATTTATAATGAATTTCAGCGCGGAAATTTTAGGAAAAATGCGATGTTTCTCGATGTACACGAACTGGCAGTCCGCAAGGTACGGATCCGGAAGAGCTACGCTCCGGGAACGGTCGATTTCCATTCCAGCGAATTCCGCCAGGTAGAACCCCTGGAAGTGCGTGCAACGGCTGAACTTGTGGACGGGCAGATCCGCATCTGCGGGAACCTGCACACCCGGGTGGAGCTGGTCTGCGCGCGCTGCCTGGATACGGTGGTCGAGGAAATCAGCCGGGATTTCGATCTTTTCTACCGCCCGATGACCTCCATCGCACGCGAGGAGGAATTGCACCTGAACCTCGACGACACGGAGATTGCCTTCTTTGAGGGGGACGGGCTTTTCCTCGCGGATATCCTGGCGGAGCAGGTGAACCTCGCGCTTCCCATGAAAGTAATCTGCTCGGGCGATTGCCGCGGGCTGTGTCCCCACTGCGGCGCGAACTTGAACAATGAGGAATGCCGGTGCGAAAAGAACGGCTCCGATGCCCGGCTTGCCCCGCTGGCCCGTCTAAAGCAGGACTGGTTCAAGAAGCAATAAGACGCTACACTGTTGGATCCCATTCAGACCGCGCTGAGTCGCGGCCTGCCACGAGGAGTATTCATGCCGAATCCGAAGCGACGACACTCGAAGAGGCGGACATCCATCCGCCGAGCACACGACCATTTGCATCCGCTTTCACTGGCCGAATGCCCACATTGCCACGAAAAGAAGCTGCCTCACCGAGCGTGTCCGAAGTGCGGCTACTATAAGGACCGCGAAGTAATTGACACCGAGGCCAAGACGGCCTAAGTTTCCCTCGCCTGCCAGTCCAAGCCGGTGCTTACATGACTACTATTGCCCTGGATGCCATGGGCGGCGACCACGCGCCTCGCGTCGAAGTGGAAGGAGCGATCCTGGCGGCGCGCGAGTTGGGCGTGCGCGTGCTACTGGTTGGCGGAGAGCAAGCGGTGCGGCACGAGCTAGCGCGGCACAGGCACCGCGATCTTGCGATTGAGGCGGTGAATGCCGCGGACGTGATCACCATGACGGATTCGCCATCGCAGGCATTCCGCCGCAAGAAAGAGAGCTCGGTGCACGTGGCGGCGCGACTCGTCCGCGATGGCAAGGCCGATGCGCTGGTGAGCGCGGGAAACACGGGCGCGGTGATGACCGTGGCGCGGTTCGTGATCGGCACGCTGCCTTCGGTGGATCGGCCGGCGCTGGCCGCGGCGTTTCCGAACATGAAGGAAAAAATATCGGTGATCCTGGATGTGGGCGCGAACGTGGATTCCAAACCCGCGCACATCGAGCAATTCGCGGTGATGGGCGAGATTTATTACCGCGCCATCTGGGGAGTGAAGCGGCCTCGCGTGGCGCTGCTTTCCATCGGAGAGGAAGAAGCCAAGGGCAACGATCTGACGCGCGAAGCTGCCGGATTGCTGAAGCAGCTGCCGCTGAATTTCGTAGGGAACGTGGAAGGACGCGACGTTTTTCGCGGCAATGTGGACGTGGTGGTCTGCGACGGATTCATAGGAAACATCGCGCTGAAACTGAGCGAAGGCCTGGTGGAACATATCGGGGGCATGTTGAAGAAGGCCATCAAGAGCAGCCTTACGTCGCAAATCGGCTACGCGCTTTCGAAGCGGGCGTTTGACGATTTCCGCAAGCGCACGGATTATTCGGAAACCGGAGGGGCCCCTTTGCTCGGCGTGCGCGGCATCACGGTGATCGGCCATGGGCGGTCCAATCCGAACGCCATCAAGAACGCGATACGCGTGGCCGCCGAGCTTTGCCGCGCGCGCGTGAACGAGAAAATCGAACAGGAGCTTTCCGCGGCCGCAGCAATCCCCGCACGCGGCTGATTTTGGGAATTGCAATCATCATGAGCAAGCTCGCATTCCTTTTTCCAGGACAGGCTTCGCAATATCCGGGCATGGGCCGGGACTTGGCCGAGAATTTCGCGGAGTCGCGAGCCGTGTTTGAGGCAGCGGATGCGGCGCTGGGATTCGCAATTTCCAAGGTGTGCTTTGAGGGCGATGAAGAGGCCCTGAAGCTCACTGAAAACACGCAGCCCGCGATCTTGACTGTTTCCGTGGCGGCGTATCGCGCGCTCGAAAGCCGGCAAATTCGGCCGGATTTTGCCGCAGGGCATAGCTTGGGAGAATATTCGGCGCTGGTGGCCGCGGGCGCGCTGGAGTTTGCCGATGCGGTGAAGCTGGTGCGGCAGCGCGGCCGGTACATGCAAGAAGCGGTGCCGGCGGGAGAAGGCGCGATGGCCGCGATTTTGGGGCTTTCTCCGGCCGACGTGGCCGAAGTTTGCAAGAAGGCCGCAAAGGGGGAAGTGGTTTCGCCCGCGAATTTGAATTCGCCGGAACAGACCGTGATTGCAGGCGCCGCTGGGGCGGTGAAGCGCGCGGTCGAAATCGCGTCGCAGTCCGGAGCGAAGCGGGCGGTGATTTTGGCGGTTTCCGCTCCTTTTCACTGCGGCATGCTGACGCCCGCGCAGCGGCGGCTGGAATCCGATCTGCGCGCCACGAAATTCAGGGAGCTTCGCTTTCCGGTGATTACCAACGTGGATGCGGAGGCCGTGACCACCGGCGAGGAAGCGCGAGACGCGCTGATTCGACAGGTGACGCTTCCAGTGCGGTGGCTCGATTCAGTCCGCGAGATGATCGATCAGGGCGTGAAGGTTTTCGTCGAAGTGGGACCGGGGAAGGTGTTGACGGGACTTTTGCGGCAGATCGATCGCTCGGTGCGGTGTTTCAATGTGGAGGACGCGGCGGGATTGAAGTCGACGATGGATAAGATTGCGCAGGCGCGGGCGGAAAGCGCGGAGAGCTAGAAAGCGTGGGTGTCTTGCAGCGATCGAAGAGAGATTCTTCGACTGCGTGTCCCGGCGCTTCGCGCAAAAGCAAAAGCAGCGGGACACTCCGCTCAGAATGACGGCGTGGTGGTGTTCCCAGTCAAGTAGGAGCTAGATGTTTTCGCTGAAAGATAAAGTGGCGCTGGTTACGGGAGCGTCGCAGGGGATTGGGCGGGCCACTTCGCTGGCGCTGGCGGAAGCGGGCGCAAAGATGGCGGTTGCGGCTCGGAGCGCCGATAAGCTGGCGTCGCTGGTGAGCGAGATCGAATCGGCCGGAGGCGCGGCGCTTGCGGTGCCGATGGACGTCGCGGACAGCGCACAGGTGAAGGCCGGGTTCCAACAAGCACTAGCGAAGTTCGGCAGGCTTGACATTTTAGTGAACAACGCCGCGATCACGCGCGACACGCTGGCGTTGCGCATGAAATTGGAAGATTGGGAGGCTGTGCTGCGCACGAATTTGACCGGCGCGCATCTCTGCATTCAGCAGGCGCTTGGCGCGATGCTGAAGCAGCGCTCGGGGCGCATCATCAATGTGACTTCGGTGGTGGCCGAAACGGGAAATGCGGGGCAGGCGAATTACGTGGCGTCAAAGGCCGGGCTTGTGGGACTGACCCGCGCGATTGCCGTGGAAGTGGCGTCGCGAAGCATCACGGTGAATGCCATTGCGCCAGGCTTCGTCGAAACGCCGATGACAGATCCGCTCTCGCCGGAGCTGAAAGAGAAGATGAAGGCGCTGATACCGCTCGGGCGATTCGGAAAAGACTGCGAAATCGGCGCGGCCATTGTTTTTCTCGCGAGCGATGAAGCCGCGTATATCACGGGCCAGGTGTTGGAAGTCAACGGCGGAATGCACATGGGTTAGGCTCGCAAACACCCATCGGAAGGTTGACCGGGCGGGGGGTGCCGCATAGAATGGGCAGGTCAAAACGGGCGCGACTTCCCTGGCGTGCAGCCCAAGGTCCCATATCACCAATAGCGGAGGAATAGTTAGAATGGCCAGCGTCGAAGAACGCGTGAAGCAGATTATTGTCGAGCAACTCGGTGTGGACGAAGGCGAAGTGACCCCCAATGCCTCGTTTGTGGACGACCTTGGCGCCGACTCGCTCGACACGGTCGAGCTGGTAATGGCGTTCGAGGAAGCGTTCGGTATCGAGATTCCGGATGAGGATGCCGAGAAGATCGCCACGGTGAAAGACGCGAACGAGTATATCGAAAAGCACTCCAAGGGGAAGTAGACGGTCCCGCTGAGCCATCCCATCCCGAACAGGAGAAGTTTCCCTTGAACCGCCGAGTTGTCGTGACGGGTGTTGGACTCATCTGCGCTTGTGGCATTGGAACCGAAGAGGTGTGGCGCAACCTGCTGGCCGGAAAAAGCGGCATTGGGCGAGTCACGCAATTCGACGTGAGCGCCTTCGATTGCCAGATTGCCGGCGAGGTGAAGGGCTTCGATCCGCTGAACTGGGTGGAGAAAAAAGAGCTGAAGAAGATGGCGCGGTTCATTCAGCTGGCCATGGCCGCGTCGGATTTTGCCATGCGCATGGCCGGCCTCGAGATCACGCCGGAAATCGCGGACGCAACGGGCGTTTACATCGGATCGGGCATCGGCGGATTCGACGTAATCGAGCGCGAACACTCTAAATACCTGAATGGCGGACCGGGCAAGATCTCTCCATTTTTCATTCCTTCCGCGATCGTGAACCTGGCAGCCGGAAACGTTTCCATCCGCTACGGAGCCAAGGGGCCAAATTCGGCGACGGCGACAGCATGTTCCGCCGGGGCTCACGCAGTGGGCGACGCCTATAAGATTATCCAGCGCTGCGATGCCGAAGTGATGATCGCGGGCGGATCGGAAGCGGCGGTAACGCCAATGAGTATCGGCGGGTTCGGAGCCATGCGCGCGCTTTCGACACACAATAACGAACCCGAACGCGCCAGCCGGCCCTTTGATGCGCAGCGCGATGGGTTCGTGGTGGGCGAAGGTTCGGGGGTGCTGATTCTGGAGTCGCTGGAATTTGCGCAGCGGCGCGGTGCAAACGTGATCGCGGAAATCACCGGCTACGGAATGTCCGGCGACGCGCACCACATTACGCAGCCGGCGGAGGGCGGCGACGGCGGCTATCGGTGTTCGCTTGCGGCGATCAAAGACGCGAAAATTTCGCCCGCGGAAGTGGGCTACGTCAACGCGCACGGGACATCGACTCCGATCGGCGATGCGATCGAAACCGTCGCGCTGAAGCACGTGTTCGGAGATCGCGCGAAAAAGGTTCCAGTCAGCTCGACGAAGTCCATGACCGGGCACCTTCTCGGCGGTGCAGGCGGGCTGGAAGCGGGTATCGGCGTGCTGGCGCTGCGCGATCAGATTCTGCCGCCAACGATCAACCAGGAAAGCCCCGATCCCGCGTGCGACCTCGATTACGTTCCCAATAAATCGCGAAAAGCGGAAGTGAACTACGCGCTCTCGAATTCGTTCGGCTTCGGCGGGACGAATGCGTCGTTGCTCTTCAAGCGATGGGAAGGGCGCTAGCGTGAAGATCGGCGTATGCGTGAAGCAAGTGCCGGCGAAGGATGCGCCGCTCTCGATTGCGGAAGCTGGCGCGTGGATTCGCGAGTCCGATATCGGATTCGAGATGAACGAGCCGGACGGCTTCGCGCTGGAAGAAGCGCTGCGGCTGAAGGAAAAGCACGGCGGCGAGGTGGTGGCCATCTCGATGGGGCCGGAGCGCGTGAAGCAAACCATCAAGGAAGCGCTGGCCAAGGGCGCCGAACGCGGAATCCACATCTCCGATCCTGAATTTTTCAAGCTCGATCCGCTGGGCTCCGCGCGTTCGATCGCGGCCGCGATCCAGAAAGAAAATTTCGATTTGATTCTTACCGGGCTGCAAAGCGACGACCAAGGCTTTGGGCAGACCGGCGTGCTGCTCGCCGAATTGCTGGGACGTCCGCACGCGACGATTATCATGGCCATCGAAGTGACCGACGGCCGTATGAAACTGAAACGCGAACTGGAAGCAGGCTGGTTCCAGTGGGTCGAGCTACCGCTGCCTGCGGTGATCACGATTCAATCCGGCATCAACAAGCCGCGCTACGCCACGCTGAAGGGCATCATGGCGGCCAAAAAGAAGGAAATTGCGGCCGTGGAGCGCGCTTCTCTCGGCGTTCCCGATACGCGAACCCAGCAAATCGAGCGAATTTATGTGCCGCAGAAGGCGAAGAAGACCGAGTTCATCACCGGTTCGCCAAAAGAGGCGGCCGCGAAGCTGATCGAAAAACTTCGACACGAGGC
>DATDMO010000333.1:0-2833 GCA_036518755.1 Candidatus Acidiferrales bacterium
TCCCGCCACGCTGCGAATCACTCCTGGCTCGCTGCTCGCCGCCCCGGCCACGCTGCGAATCGTGCTGTTCTGCGTATCCGCGATAAAAATCGTGCCGTCCGGCGCGACCGCAATTCCGCTGCGCTCGACGAGCGAGTCCGCCGCCAAATCCAGTTGCGCTGAAGTTGCCGCGCCTCCGTCGCCCAGCGATCCCGCCTGCCCCACACCCGCCACCACCGCCATCGCCGTCGCCATGTTCGCCGCGCAACCAGCGACGCTGTCATTCCGAGCGAAGTGTCCCGCGCTGTTGGTGTTGCGCGAAGCGCCGGGACACGCAGTCGAGGAATCTCTCTTCGATTGCGCCGCTGGCAAGGTCGTAATCGCAGGAATCGTCACCCCAAATACGCGATTCGGCGAGTTCGCAAGCGTCAGCTCAAGCACTCCGCCAGAATTTCCATTCGACGCATCGCCAGGATGAACAACCATCGCCCGCGCCGCAACCCCAGTCGCGACCACCCGCGCATTCGCCGGCAGCGCCGCCACATCTGTGCAGCCAGCTACGCCGTCATCCTGAGCGGAGCACGCCGACGCTGTAGGTCCATTCGCCGCATTCTGGCGAATGTCGGCGCGCGCAGTCGAAGGACCTCTCTTCGATTGCGCACCAAAGGCCGGGTCCGATGCCCATGCCGCGCCCGCCGAATTATTCTGCGCAACCGCATAAGCCGCCAACAACGTCCCCGCTACCGCGCACAGAACCTGCAGTCGCCGCACTCAGCTCTCCCTCTTTGGCTCTTCGAATTTAGACGCCGGCGCACGGCATGCTGTGCCCCGGCACTTCTTACCACGTTGTCATCCCGAACCCAGTCGCGCCTTTTGCGGATGGCGTGAGGGATCTGCTTTCGCCCTTCGCCGCTTTCTTCGTAGGGGCATCCGCCGCGGCGGATGCCCGGCAAACATACTTGGCTACTTCTCCGCCATCCGCCTCGCATCAACGGGCACTTTTTGCCGTTACAGTTTCGACGTTGGATTCAAATGCAGGCCTTCGGGTTGCGCCTCAAGCCTGCCTTCGCCGCCACGCGGGCCGCCCATCATAGCAGCCGCCAGTAACTAGCGCCTAACGATTGTCTCTTCGCAGGCCGTAGCAGGTGAGGCCTCCAGGTCGACGGCTAGTCGAGCCTGGGGGATCAGTCACGCCGCCGCCCAGAGCCGCGGCGCGACCCATCTGCCCGCGATGGATGAATGATAATTTTCTTGTCGGTGGAGGCACGGGCCTTCAGGCCCGTGAAAAAAAACGCTCCAGCTACGTCGGGCCTTGGCCCTGGCGCCACGGACCCGCTCGCGGCGTCATTCCGAGCGAAGCGTCCCGCGTCTTTGCCTTTGGCGCGAAGCGCCGGGACGCGCAGTCGAGGAATCTCTCTTGGACCTAACCCTTGGCGCGATTCTAATCCAAGAAAGTTCCTTCATCTTTATTTCGCGCGCGCACAAACCGCCCGAAACTCCCCTCAGGGTGAAGTCGTCGCGTACGCACGATCCGCTACTTCGCCGCCAGCCACGCGCGCGCTTCGTCTTCATCGCGGAAAATTTTGATCTCGCAAAACTCTTCGGCCAGCATCTCGATCATGCGTGAAACACCAAACACGTAGCCCGCGGGCGCGATGACGGCCTTGGCGCCCATGCGGCCTTCCTTCGTCAGCTTTCGCATCAGCTCCACAATTCGAGGCGTATCCGCCGCCGCGAACTCCACCTCGCCCGCGCGCCCATCGAAGAGTTCCCGATAGGACGCGACTCCCGCATCCCGCTGCCCCAAAATGTGCCCTTCAATGTCGGCGAAGGTCACGCGTCCAGACGCCACCGCGTGAACCTCGCGGCGCGCATGATCGACCGTGAACGTAATCGGCATTCAGGTTGGTCAACAGTTTGCCCCGACTCTACGCCGTCCGCAACCCATCGCCAACGCGCCCATCGCGTTACCGCCATCCGCCTCGCACTCCCCCACGCCGGTTTTATGTAGCTAACCCCGCCTTCACGGGGCGAGGCTTTTCGCACTCTTCGATGTACGCCTGGCCTCGCGTCGTCATTCCGAGCGGAGTCTGCCGGTTTTTCTCCTTCCATCCGCCGCGCTCCTTGCGGTGGATGCCGGCAGACGCAGTCGAGGAATCACTCTTCGATGTCGGCATTACCCCGCGACACTAATCGCCATTCCCACTCTTACCAGCCACCAGCCACTCACCACCGCACTTTTCAGGAGGAACACATGGCACTCACCTTTTCGCTCATCGATACCTGGGACGACGGAAAGCGCATCCACGTCACCGGCACCGCCGCCGCATCGGGAAACTATTCCACCGGAGGCGACACGCTCGACCTCTCGCAATTTCCCCTCATCGCCGCGACGCAAGCGCCGCTCCAGGGCACCGCTTGGATGGACGGCATCGCCGGCTACGACTACGTCTTCATCCCCGGCTCCGCGATGAACAACAACAAGGTCAAGATCTTCCAGCAGGGAGCCAGCGCCGGCGCCTTCCCCGAACTCGCCGCCGGCGCCTACCCCTCCGCCATCACCGGCGACACCATCACCCTCTACGCCATCTTCAAAAAACTCCAGTAGCCCCGGCGCCGCATCTCGCTCTGTTTTTCGCAGGGGATTCCCGCGTGATACATGACGCTTGACAATATAACAAATGTGTGTTATAAAATTTGCCATGAGCCTAGAGCATCTAAAGCTGGCAAGGCTACACCGTGGCGATAATCAGCAACAGGCTGCTGAGCGTCTAGGCGTCACCCAGCCATATTTCTCGATGCTGGAGCGCGGCATAAGAAAGCCATCTCCTGGGCTTGCTCGAAAACTAATGCG
>DATDMO010000334.1:0-18633 GCA_036518755.1 Candidatus Acidiferrales bacterium
ACCGCCGCCACCGCCACCGCCGCCGCAGCAGGCGGTTGTGAAACAGGTGAAGCCGGTGAAAGTTATCGCCGTTAACAAGATGGCAGCGCCGACGGTGATTCCGAAAAAGATCGAAATCGCGAAGGACGAACCGCCGCCGGCTGTCAACCCGAACGACACACCGGGAGTCGCGGGCGGAACCGGAGATGTGCTCGGGGGAATCGGCACGGGCGCCGCTCCAGCGCCTCCTCCGCCAGCTGCGCCGAAGCGCATCACCGTCGGCGGTAACGTGCAGGCCGCTGCACTGGTCAATAAGGTTGAGCCACAGTATCCACAAATAGCAAAGACGGCTCATGTTTCAGGCACGGTGGTCTTGCACGCGATCATCGCCAAGGATGGATCGGTCGAGAAACTGCAGTTTGTCTCCGGGCCGGCGCTGCTGATGGCGTCGGCGATGAGCGCGGTGAAGGAATGGCGCTACCGTCCGACAATGCTGAACGGGCAACCGGTGGAGGTCGATACAACGGTGCAGGTCGTATTCTCTCTCGGATAGGTAGAAGACAGCGCGCGAAACAATGGGCGAACCCTGGAATGCCTGGTGGGTTCGCCCGCGTGTTTCTGATCGAGCAGATCTTACCGAGCTCAGCTGTTCGGTTTGGGCTGGGGTACTTCCGGGCAAATCCAGCTATTTCACAACCACCGTCTTGATATTCGTGAATTCTCGAATCCCGTGGACGCTCAGTTCACGTCCAAATCCCGAATGTTTGATGCCGCCGAACGGCACGCGCGGATCGGAAGCCACCATCTGATTGATGAAGACCATACCTGCTTCAAGTTCGCTGATGAAGCGCTCCTGTTCCGCGGAATCGTTTGTCCAAGCGCTGGCACCCAGCCCGAACTTGCTATCATTGGCGACGCGAATCGCATCATCGATGTCCGTGGCTCGGAAAATCGACGCGACGGGACCGAAAAGCTCCTCGCGGTACGCAGGAGAATCTTTGGGTACATCTGTCAGAACGGTCGGCAAGTAGAAATTGCCCTCGGAAGGCTTACCACCAGTCAATACGCGCGCACCGGCTTGGACGCTACGCTGCACATCGGCATGAAGAGATGTCACGGCATCAGCGGTTGCGAGCGGACCTACATCGATACTTTCATCCATCGGATCGCCGAGTTTCAGCGCTTGCATCCTGGCGACGAATTCTTGCTCGAAGCGATCTGCAATCGATTCCGCCACGATGAAACGCTTCGCAGCGATGCATGATTGGCCGTTGTTGATGGTGCGCGCCTTCACCGCGGTCGCGACGGCTTCGTCAAAATTAGCGCTGGGCATGACGATAAAGGGATCGCTCCCTCCTAACTCCAGCACAACCTTCTTGATTCTTTTCGCCGCACCCGAACCGACCTTGACTCCAGCTTCTTCGCTGCCAGTAAGCGTGGCTGCCGCGATTCGGGGATCGTCCAGGATTCGGTCGACCTTGTCGGAGCCGATGAGCAGCGTCTGAAATACACCATCCGGAAAGCCCGCCCGGCAAAGCACTTCTTCTATTTTCAAGGCGCACTGCGGAACATTGGACGCGTGCTTCAGCAATCCCACGTTCCCGGCCATGAGTCCCGGGGCGATGAAGCGAAAAGCCTGCCAAAAAGGAAAATTCCATGGCATCACGACCAAGATAGGACCGAGCGGTTGGTAGCGGACATAACTTCGACTGGCATTCGTCTGGATGATTTCGTCCGCGAGAAATCGCTCCGCGCACTCGGCGTAATACCGGCAGACCCAGGCACACTTAGCGGCCTCATCTACCGCTGATCGCAGCGTCTTGCCCATTTCAGTGGTCATCAAACGAGCAATGCCATCCTTTTCAGCTTCCAGAATGTCGGCGGCCTTCCGCATCATCTGTGCACGTTCGGCAAAGGTGAGCTTGCGGAATTTGGGAAATACTTCAGCCGCTCGTCGAATCTTTTCGTCGACTTGCGAATCCGAAAGGGGTTCGAATGTCTTGAGCAGTTGCCCCGTTGCCGGATTGATCGTAGCGATTGCCATTGAAAACCTCTGCCCCCCGGACCAGCTCTTAAGTTTCGAATCGACTGGAGAATTGCATTTGCGTGTGAGGGATCTACGCAAAAAAGCTGGACCAAATTAATTCAATTCGAGCACCCAGCCTATCACATTTGCTCTCGAACACTGGGCCTGCGAGCTTGACGACGAGTTGGAACACTCGTCCTAGCGGGTTGCTTGACCTTTGCCGAGGCTCCGGCGACTATTGTGAGCGGTTTTGGCGGGATGCGATTCGATGCCGGAAGGTAAAGGACTTCTGATTGTCTACACGGGGCCAGGCAAAGGTAAAACAACCTGCGCTCTGGGGACCTCCTTCCGCGCAGTGGGGCAGGGATTGCGGGTGCTGATGGTGCAGTTCATCAAAGGCTCATGGCATTACGGAGAGCTGGACGCCGCCAAGATGCTGGGCGACGACAAGTTCGAGATACGTCCGATGGGACGCGGATTCGTGAAAGTGGGCGGCGCGGAAACCGATCCCGAAGATTTGCGCATGTGCGAAGAGGCCTGGAGCTACGGGCGCGAGCAAATTTACGGCGAGAAATACGATCTGGTGGTGCTGGATGAGATCAACTACGTGATCAGCTATAAAATGCTGGATGCCGAGCGAGTGGTCGAATCGCTCGCCAAGCGCCCAGAGCGGGTCCACGTGATATGCACGGGGCGAAACGCGCACCCGAAGCTGGTCGAGGCGGCCGATCTGGTCACGGAAATGAGGGAAGTGAAGCATCCCTATACGAAGGGCATCCTGGCGCAGCGCGGAATCGATTATTAGGCACGAACAGCGAGGCTGAAAACGGCTAAACATGACCTGGTTCAAGCGGGAAAAGAGCGCGATTGAGAATCCCACGCCGGTGGACGAGCGACGCGTCCGCACAGAGGGTCTCTGGATCAAGTGCCCGGGCTGCCGCGCCATCATCTGGAAGAAGGATCTGGAAGCAAATTGGGAAGTTTGCCCGAAGTGCGAGCACCATTTTCGGCTGTCCGCTCGCCGGAGGCTCGAATTGCTGCTCGATGACGCGCAATGGACCGAGCATGATGCCGAACTCGCATCCAGCGACCCGCTCCATTTCACGGACACGAAGCCGTACTCGCAGCGGCTGGCCGAGGCGCAAGAAAAGCTGGGGATGAAGGACGCCATTCTGACCGTGCAAGGAACACTCTGCGGCAGACCGGTGATTTGCTGCTCGATGGAATTTGGGTTCATTGGCGGATCGATGGGCGCCGTAGTGGGCGAGAAGGTGGCGCGCGCCATCGAACGCTCGATGGCGGAAAAGCAGCCGTTGATCATTGTGTCGTGCTCTGCGGGCGCGCGAATGATGGAGGGCGCGGTCAGCCTGATGCAGCTCGCGAAAGTGTCGTCCGCACTGGCTCGTCTGGATGATTCGCGCGTGCCTTTTATTTCCGTCCTCACCGATCCGACCACCGGAGGCGTGAGCGCCAGCTACGCCATGCTGGGCGACCTGAATATTGCCGAGCCGGGCGCGATGATCGGCTTTGCCGGTCCGCGCGTGATCGAGCAAACCATCCGGCAAAAGTTGCCCGAGGGTTTTCAGACCGCGGAATTCCTGCTGGAGCACGGTTTTCTCGACGCCATCGTGCCTCGCAAGGAATTGAAGCCTTACATCGCGCGGGCGCTCGGTTTCTTCCTCGATTCCCAATGACGTATGACGAATCTGTCCGCGCGCTGCTGGCTCTAGGCCGCGAGCTGGCATCGCCGCAACAAGCGCACGTGCAGAAATTCGGCTTGAGAAATATAGCTGAGCTCTCCGAAGCGCTTGGCAACCCGCACCTTCGCATTCCCTGCGTTCACATTGCCGGAACGAATGGCAAAGGATCCACGGCGGCGATGCTGGATTCAATCGTTCGAGCCGGCGGCATTCGCAGCGGGCTCTATACCTCTCCGCATCTGGAGCGAATCAACGAGCGCATTCGCATAGACGGCGCGGATATTTCAGATGAGGCATTCGCCGCCGCCTGGACGCGCGTACACGCCGCGATCGAAGGACTTTTGGCAAGCGGCAAGCTCTCCGCGCATCCTACTTACTTCGAGTGCATCACCGCTCTGGCGTTCGTGGCGTTTGTCGAAGCAGGCGTGCGATTCGCGGTATATGAGGTTGGCTTGGGTGGCCGATTGGATTCGACCAACCTTGTCCAACCGGAAGTAGCGATCATCACGTCTATCGATTTCGACCACGAAAGCTTCCTAGGCCATTCGATCCGGGAGATAGCCGGTGAAAAGGCCGGCATTATCAAGGCTGGCGCGGTAGTTGTTAGTTCGGTGGAAAGGGCGGAAGCGCGCGCCGTGATCGCGCAACGCTGCGAGGAAATGGGGGCGCGGCCGGTCGAAATTGACGAGGCCTGGCGCATCGATTCAATTGAGGATTCCGACGGTTTTTACCGAGCGCGTGTGACGGCAAAGGAGTCACAGGAACACTTCTCAATCGCTCCGCCATTAGCCGGGCGGTTTCAGGTGCGCAATGCGCTGGCGGCGGCGACTGCCGCGCGTTTGCTTGCGGCCCGCGGCTTTAGCGTTACGAACGAAGCCATCGAACGCGGAATCCAGACGGTTCGATGGCCTGGGCGCCTCGAGCGCCTGAGTGAACATCCGGCAGTGTATCTGGATGGCACGCACAATCCTGCTGGAGCTAAGGAACTCCTGAAGTTCTGGGAGGAGAATTTCGCAGGCCGGCGGATCGTGCTGGTTTATGGCGCTATGCGCGACAAAGCCGTGGACGAGATTGCCGGATTGCTGTTCCCGGCAGCGGATTTCGTGGTGCTCACCGAACCGATGCAGCCTCGGGCGATTTCCGCACCTCACCTGGCGGAAATGACGAGGCACCTGGCGAAGAAAGCGACTGTGATTGCCGAGCCCGCCAAGGCGCTGGAGCATGCAATCGAGTCGGCATCTCCAAACGATGCGGTTTTTGCGACTGGATCGCTCTACCTTGTCGGTGATCTACGCGCCTACTGGGCCGGGCGGCCTCTTCCGCAACAACCCGAGCCAGGACGCCCAATGATTCGTATCTAGATAGTCGCTGTCGAAATCGTCGCCACTCAGGTTGGTTGCTCAACTTCGTTGGGGATACACAGGGGCTCAACATTTGTCGGGCCAGTGCCGCAATGTTACGATTTCGCATCCCATGAATCACCGAGACCAGGCGCCTCGTATCGGTGTTCCCTACCGGACAAGAAAAGAAGAAGTTGCGAGCGGGACCGATAAAATCGAGAAATACTTGGAGGCGGTGCAGGGAGCAGGTGGGCAGCCTGTGCCGATCTCGCTGGCCGCATCGTCTGCGGATTTGGGCGGTTTGGTGTCCTCCCTCGATGCCATTGTCTTAACCGGAAGCCCTGCGGACGTCGAGCCCTCTCGATATGGCGCGCCGAGGCAAACCAAGTGTGCTGAGGCAGACGCCGATCGGGAAAGAGTCGATTTCGCGCTTTTGGAGGCGAGCTTCGCAAGCCAAAAACCGGTGCTGGCCATCTGCTACGGAATCCAAAGCCTGAACGTCTATTTATCAGGCACGTTAATTCAAGATGTGCCGACGGAGATTGGAACAAGGGTTGCGCACTCGAATGACAGCGAGGCGGACCCTGATACCATTCACGGCATCGCCATCGAGGCTGGATCGCAGATCAGCAAGATGGTGGGTTCGCGAGAAACGAAGGTCAACAGCTCCCACCACCAAGCTATTCTGATGCCAGGGCGCGGCTTGCGGATTACAGCGCGGGCACACGATGGGGTGGTCGAGGCTGTCGAATGGATGGGCGATGACAACTGGGTAGTGGGCGTTCAGTGGCATCCTGAGCGTATGATGGAATCGGATCCGCTGGGGCGAGCGTTGTTTGGCAGCCTTGTGAGAGAAGCGGTGGTGCGCAAGGCTGGCACGGCGCTGTAGCAAACGCCAAGTTACACCGCGAACGGTGCGGACTCACAGGGCGGAGCAGGAGACCCAAAAGGAGGGAATCCGCATCGAATCGTTAAGACGGATTTGGACAAGATCGTGGATGCAAAAAGGCGCTCATCTTGCGTGCCTGCGCAAAGTAATCAATGCCAATGGAGGTTGTTTTCGTGGGGACAAGGAAAGCAGCAATTACAGCAGCGGTCGTGCTGGCGACGGCGTGCGCCACGGCTCCGCCACGGGCATCCGCACAGGATGACCAGTTCCTGATGCCTGAGCAGAGCGCCGCGAAAGCCAAAGAGATTCTGGCGGAAGCCATCCAAGCGCTCGGTGGGGACGCGTACCTGAACGTCCGTGACGTGACCTGCACCGGCAGGCTCGGCCAGTTCGACCATTCAGGCGAGCTTACGGGCTTCGGTCATTTCATCGACTACGAGAAACCGCCGCTTAAGGAGCGCCAAGAGAACTTGCCCAAGCGCAATATCATCTCCGTCTACAACGGCGATCAAGGATGGGAACTGGACCGCGGCGGCGTTTCCGATGCGCCCCGTGCGGACATGGAAGACTTTAAGGAAGGCGCCAAGAGAGACATCGACAACATCTTGCGCCACAGAATTCATGAGGCGGGCATGACTCTCCGTTACGGTGGTTCAGACATCGTGGATCTGAGGCCGGCCAAATGGGTGGAACTGGTGGATAGCGACAATCGAACGATTCGCATCGCGTTCGCGGACAATACTCACTTGCCGATTCGCGAAGTGGCGGAGACGCGCAACCCAAAAACGCAGATGAAAAGCGAAGAGATTGATTACTTCGCGAATTACCATCCGCAGGGAGATATTCAGACCGCCCTTCAGCTAACACGCGAGCGGAACGGCATAAAACTGTTCCAGGCATTTTTCGACAAATGCGATTACAACACGAACCTTTCCGATGAACTCTTCACAAAGGAATCCTTGGACCAGCGCTGGGCTCAAGTAGGAAAGAAAGAAAGAGAAAAGGAAGCAAAGCAGAAGAAAAAAGACGAGAAAGAGGACGAAAAACCGGGCAAGAGCTCGTCCTCCTCTTCTTCTTCGGAATAGACATCCTACCCTGTTCAGACTATTCGGAGCCGAGACTCCGGCAACTCCACAGCACTGTAATTCGCCGATTGCGCGCCGCGAAGGTATAATCGCCGGATGCGTATAAGAAAGAAATCGGCGCAGATACACGGCACCACGGTCTTATGCGTTCGCAAGGACGCCAAAGTTGTGCTCGCCGCAGACGGACAAGTTACTCTGGGCGAAGGCGTCATCAAGCACAGTGCCAAAAAAACCCGGCGCCTCTACAGCGACAAAATCCTGGCGGGATTTGCGGGCAGCACGGCGGACGCTTTGTCGCTTTTTGCGCGATTCGAGAACAAGCTCCAGGAATACCATGGGAACTTGGCGCGGGCGGCGGTCGAATTGGCGAAGGAGTGGCGCACGGACCGTTCCTTGCGCCATCTGGATGCGCTCTTGATCGTGGCGGACGCCAAGGGTACGTTCCTGCTCTCCGGCAACGGCGACGTGATCGAACCCGATGACGGTATTTGCGCAATCGGTTCCGGCGGCCCCTACGCGCTGGCCGCCGCCCGCGCACTCGCGAAACACACGAAAATGAGCGCGAAGGACATCGCTCAGGAAGCGATGCGCATCGCAAGTGATATCTGCATCTTCACGAACGCCAACTTCAGCATCGAAGAGTTATGAGCGGCAAGCCGGAGAAAGACATGGTGATCTACTTGACCGGAGAACAGCAGCCCGCGGAGGCCGAAGCGCTTCCTTCTTTCGACGAATTAACGCCGCGAGAAATAGTAGTCGAACTCGACAAATATATTGTCGGGCAAAATGCGGCCAAAAAGGCGGTCGCTATTGCCCTGCGCAACCGCGTGCGCCGTCAAAAGCTGCAGCCAGAACTCGCGGAAGAAATCCTTCCTAAGAATATCCTGATGATCGGCCCGACCGGAGTGGGCAAGACAGAAATTGCCAGGCGTCTGGCGCGCCTCGCCGGCTGTCCGTTTGTGAAGGTGGAAGCCTCGAAGTACACCGAAGTGGGCTACGTCGGAAGGGACGTCGAGTCCATGGTCCGGGATTTAGTGGAAACAGCCATCGATATGGTCCGCGAAGAGAAGCTGGATGAGGTGGCGGAACGCGCGGAGCAGTCCGCGGAGGAACGCCTGCTCGATCTTTTGCTGCCACCGTCGCCCATGCCCTCGGATGGGGGACCGGCCGCCGAAGCGCAACGCCGCGAACAGGCTCAGCGCGCACGCGACAAGATGCGCGCACAGCTCCGCGAAGGAAAACTGGACCAAAGGCTGGTGGAGGTCGAGGTCCGCGAGCGTTCGATGCCATCCTTTGAAATCATCACCAACCAGGGCGTCGAAGAAATGGATATCAATGTAAAGGACATGCTCTCCGGCATGTTCGGCCAGCAGAAGAAGAAGCGCAAGATGACCGTCTCAGAGGCTTTCGATTACCTGATTCAGGAGGAAGAAAACAGGCTGATCGATATGGATCAGGTGACGCGAATCGCCGTCGATCGCGTCGAGCAGATGGGCATCCTCTTCATCGACGAAGTGGACAAAATCGCGGGCCGCGAATCGGGCCATGGCCCAGACGTCTCCCGCGAAGGAGTACAGCGCGACATTCTTCCTATCGTCGAAGGGACCACGGTAAACACGCGCTACGGAATGGTGCGCACCGATCACATCCTTTTCATAGCGGCCGGAGCGTTCCATACTGCCAAGCCCTCGGATTTGATCCCCGAGCTGCAAGGACGCTTCCCGATTCGCGTGGAGCTGGGTTCGCTTTCCGAGGCAGATTTCGTCCGCATACTCACCGAACCGAAAAATGCCCTCATCAAGCAATACGTCGCCTTGCTGGATACCGAGGGACTTAAACTCTCGTTCACAGAGGACGCGGTCGCCGCGATCGCTCGGTTTGCCGCGCGCGTGAACGAGCAAACAGAAAATATCGGCGCGCGGCGCCTGCACACCATCCTTGAAAAGGTGCTGGAAGAGATTTCCTTCGAGGCTCCGGAACTGAAAAAGAAAACCGTTAAGCTGGACGCTCCATACATTCAAAAGCAGCTCGCGGATATCGTCAAGGATCAGGACCTAAGCCGCTACATCCTGTAGACGTCTAATGAAAAACAGAAAATGGGCGCGCGCCGCGGAGGCTTCCTGCAGCGCGGCGTCAGTCCCATTCTCCGGTTTCTGCGCTCTGTCCTCGCTCCTCTTATTCTTTCTTTTCATCGGCGGTTGCGCTTCGCCCAGCGAGCCATATGAGCGAAAAGCCCCCACTCCGCAGGCGGTGAACGATCTCACAGCCATCAGATCGGGCAATGATGTGACGTTGTCATTTGCGCTGCCGAATGAAGCGGTGGACCACCGGCCCCTCGGCCCTCCGCTGACGATCGAGATTTACCGCGATTTCGAGCCGTCTGCCAGCGCCGGTGGCACACCTTTGCAGCCTCCAACGAATCCGACTCTCCGGATTACGATCCCGGCATCGATGGTGGACCGCTACTCCGATCAGGGCCGCGTCCGTTATACCGATGCGCTGAGCGCCGAAGATTTTGCACAGCACGCCGGGAGCGTCGCCGTCTACGTTGTCCGCACATCCACGTCGCCGAAAAAATGGTCGGCGAACTCGAATGCGGCGGCTGTCGGCGTTCAGCCCGCCCCCCAAGCGATTGACGACCTGAAAGCCGACGTGACTTCCTCGGCCATCGTGCTTGCCTGGACGCCCCCTAAGCCCGTCGTGGACTCCACACCGGCCATTGCCGGTTACCGCCTCTATCGAGCCGAGGCGGCCGCCACCGCGACATCCGAGAATCCACTGCTGAAATCTCCTCTCGCACGAATCGGAGAGACTTCCCCGGATTCACAATCCTTTCGCGACGCCCAATTTACTTTTGGCGCCACGTACATCTACTCGGTGCGCAGCTTCTCGCAATATTCCGCCGCAGCGCTCGAATCCGCGGACTCGAATCTGGTGGTCATTTCGCCGCGCGATACGTTTCCCCCTGCCGCTCCGCAGAGACTCATCGCGGTTCTCGTGCCGGCGCAGGTTAACGTTCCGGCGCATATCGAACTATCGTGGGCCATCAGTCCTGAATCCGACCTTGCGGGATATAACATCTATCGAACGGAGCAAGCCGGCGCGCAACCAATGCGGCTCAACACGGAATTGTTGCTTACGCCAGCTTTTCGCGATATGAATGTTGAGCCCGGTCACGTTTACTTCTATACCGTAACCGCCGTTGACAGCTCTGGAAACGAGAGTGCTTCCAGCGTCGATGTCTCTGGCAGCGTGCCGGCCGAAAGTCATTCGACACCATGACGGACCCAGCCTTCACCGAGAAGATTGGCTC
Organism: Candidatus Acidiferrales bacterium; assembly: GCA_036518755.1. Taxonomy (GTDB): domain Bacteria; phylum Acidobacteriota; class Terriglobia; order Acidiferrales; family UBA7541; genus Palsa-295. The sequence continues at coordinate 10,333 of DATDMO010000334.1, forward strand.
AGAGCAGAATGCTCGCGGACCGATACTCCGGACCGGGATTTACACCGGCGCTTTGCTCATCGTCGTGATGTGGGCGGCGCTGGTCGCGGCGAATCGGATGGCGAGCTTGGAACCGTACGCGGTCGAACGGAATGCAGTCTCCTACAGCCTCTTCCTGCTCTTCATGCTGATTCCGGCGGCGCGCTTCTGGAACCGTCCGTTCCGAATGTTTGCATCGGCCACCATCGCCTGGGTTTTGTTTGCTGCCACGTATGAGGCGGCGGGAATGATTTTTCGCAATCTCTTTGACTCGCTGCGGCACAATCCCCTCTTGGTGCTCATGGAAGGAATCTTTCTCTACGGGCTCTTCGCCGTTGGATCATGGGTGATGGAGATGGCTCTTCATGCGCGCCACCATCCGATTGCACCCGCCCGCAAGTCCGTTCGCGAGGCAGCGCGCCACATTCAATGAAACTCTGCCGATTCCAACCGCTTGAGTCTGCGAACAAGCAGCCGCGCTGGACCGCCCACGAGGCCTATCTCCAATCGCATGCCGGCATCCTGGAGGGCGACACGCTCCGCGAAATTTCCGGCGAGCTCTGGGGACCGCGCGAGTTAACGGGACGCCAGTGGACACGCTCCCAAGTACGGTTCTTGCCGCCGTCGCACCCCACCAAGATTGTTTGCGTGGGCAGAAATTATCACGAGCACGCCGCCGAGATGGGCAGCGTTGCGCCGAAAGAACCGTTGCTCTTTTTGAAGCCGCCCTCCGCAATCATTGCTCCGGAAGAACCCATCGTGCTTCCGCGCATCTCGAAGCGGGTGGATTATGAAGGCGAGATTGCAATTGTGATTGGGCGGCGCTGCTCGCACCTCGGCGAGGGCGATAGTCCGCGCCCCTACATCGCCGGCTACACTTGCCTGAACGATGTGACCGCGCGCGACCTGCAAAAGTTGGATGTGCAATTCACCCGCGGCAAGGGCTTCGATACCTTTTGCCCTTTTGGTCCCGTGCTGGAGACCGACCGGCCTCCCTCCGATGCGAAAGTGGAGACCTTCGTAAATGGAGTCAGCAAGCAATCGGCCCGCCTGGATGAAATGGTCTTCTCGATGGACGTCATCACTCGATTTGTCACTCAGGTGATGACGCTCGAGCCGGGCGACATTATTTCCACCGGTACTCCATCGGGCGTTGGACCGCTGGCGCCTGGCGACGTCGTGGAAGTCCGAGTAGGCGGAATTGGAACGCTCCGCAACACCGTAATCGGCCCGGAGAATTCGTAGGGTATCGGGCCGCTCGTGTTCTGCGTTTTGACGCGGCATGCCGTAACTTTCAGGAAACAATCGCACTTTACGCTCCGAAGTGGAAATCATTTGCGTATAGATTTATAGGCGGCAGTGAAGCGATCGCCGCCAATAACCGGACTTTTTCGGCGGGCGTTGAGAGCAATCCCACCTTGAGAGAACTTCTAGGCGACTGGAATAATTTGCTTCCGGCGGCAGGCCTCGCCGTCCTCACGGGAATACTCGTCGTGCTTTGGCTCCGGCGCAAACCCACTACTCCCTATGATCTTGAATGTCAGCGCCGCGCTTACCTCAATCGGATCGGGCGAATCGTCGAAGGCCAGGTATTGGAGATTGTCGATCATACCCCCGCAGGGAATCCCGGGCGCTCCGAAGACGGCAAGGGAAAAATTAGCGGCAGTCGCGTCGCCTTTCTAGCCAAGCGAAACGGACCTGCGCACGGTGGCAGTTCCCAGAAGCTCCTCTATTACAGCTATGCGATTTCGGGCGTGAGCTACGAAACGGCGCAGGATATCACCGGGCTGGAGGAGCGGTTGCACCTATCTCGCATCACGTCCGGCCAGACTGCTAGTGTGAAATACGATCCCTCGAATCCCAGCAATTCCATCCTGCTTGCCGACGACTGGTCGGGCTTGCATTAGAGCTTTTTCACGCCGAATCTCACACGCTGCAGGCCCCTTCCTAGCGTTCCCACCCACGCGAGGACTTCTTGACTGAAATCGCTGTGGGCGTTGGCTTTTCGCCGCCCTCAAACCCAACGCGCTCCTCCGGATTTCGATTCCAAATGCTGCGTGAGATAATACCGCCGGCGCGTTTGGTCGCTTCAGCGGGAACAGGGCGCACTGTTCCTTCTCGCAGGACTCAGGAGACCTTATGTGGATTGTTAGACTCGCGTTGCGCCGCCCCTATACTTTCGTGGTGGCGGCCATTTTGCTGCTGATCGTTGGCACGGCCGCAATCCTGCGAACTTCCACGGACATTTTCCCGAATATCGATATACCTGTGGTCAGCGTTCTCTTTGGCTACGGTGGACTCTCTCCCGAGGAAGTGTCGGACCGAATCGTCTACAACTTCGAGCGTTCACTGACCACCACGGTGAATGATATCGAGCATATTGAATCTCAATCGTTGCCGGGCCGCGCGATTGTGAAGGTGTTCTTTCAACCGGGCGTTCAGATATCCATTGCGGTCGCGCAGGTAACGGCCATCGCTCAATCGTCGGTCCACTCCATGCCCCCGGGGACAAACCCCCCGTTCATCATCCAATACAACGCCTCCACCGTCCCGATTCTGCAATTGGCTCTCTCGGGCCAGGGGCTCACCGAACAACAACTGGGCGACCTCGGACAGAACTTTGTCCGCGTGGGCATTATCACCGTGCCGGGTGTTGCAGTTCCGTACCCGTACGGCGGCAAACAGCGCCAAATTCAAGTGGATTTGAATACGCAGGCGATGCAAGCCAAGGGGCTTTCGCCGCTTGATGTGGTGAACGCCGTCGATACCCAGAATCTGATTTTGCCGGCAGGAACCGCAAAAATCGGCTCCTACGAGTATCAAATCGATATGAATGGCGCCCCCCAAACCATTCAGGAGCTTAACGATCTCCCAATAAAGCAGGTCGGCAACTCAACAATCTATATTCACGATGTAGCGAATGTGCGGGATGGCTATCCCCCCCAAACTAATATCGTGCGCGTTGATGGAGAACGGTCGGCGCTCCTGTCTATTTTGAAATCCGGCGATGTTTCGACGCTCGATATTATTGCCAACGTGAAGAAGATGCTGCCCAAGATCGAAGCCGGCCTGCCGCCACAATTGAAAATCGAGCCGCTCTCCGATCAATCGATCTTCGTAAAAGCATCGATCGATGGAGTGCTGCGCGAAGGCGCAATCGCCGCCTGCCTTACCGGTTTGATGATCCTTATTTTTCTGGGGAGCTGGCGCAGCACGCTGATTATCGCCGTCTCGATCCCGCTTTCAGTCCTCACTTCCATCATCGTGCTGAGTGCTCTCGGTCAAACCATCAACATCATGACACTTGGCGGTTTAGCGCTGGCCGTGGGCATCCTTGTGGACGATGCGACCGTGGCCATTGAAAACATCAACCGGAATCTGGATCAAGGCAAAGAGATCGTGCAGTCCATTCTCGATGGGTCTCAACAGATAGCGATGCCGGCGTTGGTTTCCACTCTTTCTATTTGCATTGTGTTCGTCCCGATGTTTTTCCTGAGTGGCGTCGCCAAGTACCTCTTCGTCCCCCTTGGGGAAGCGGTGGTCTTTGCCATGCTGGCGTCATATTTGCTCTCCCGGACGCTGGTTCCAACCATGGCGCGCTATATGCTCCTGGAGCGGACCGAGGAACAGCGCCGCGAGCAAACACAGAAATCCCGCAATCCGTTCGTGCGCATGCAAGCAAGATTCGAGGGAGGATTTGACCGCTTCCGGGAAAGTTATCATCGGATCCTCCGGCGCACGATTCAGCACCGCAAGCTTTTCGCCATTTGTTTCTCGGGCGCGTGCCTTCTGTCATTTGCGCTGCTGCCGTTGGTCGGCGAGGATTTTTTCCCGAGCGTCGATAGCGGCGAGTTTACCCTCCACATGCGCGCTCCTACCGGCACTCGAATCGAAGAGACGGCGGCGCTTTGCGATCGCGCCGAGAATGACATTCGTTCGCAGCTCCCTCCAGCCGAGTTGAAGACCATCATCGACAACATTGGGCTCCCTTACAGCAGCCTGAACCTTTCGTACAGCAATTCGGCGCCCATTGGCGCGAGCGACGCGGATATCTTGGTCGAATTGGCACCTCGTCATCGGCCGACAAACGATTACGTTCGCGCCCTGCGCGTGAAGCTCAATCACGATTTCCCCGGAGTGGAGTTCTACGCCCTGCCGACCGATATCGTCACAAAAATCCTGAACTTCGGCCTGCCAGCTCCGATCGACATTCAAATTTTGGGCCGGAATATTCTCGGCAACCGGCAATTCGCCGATCAGTTGCTGAATGAATTGAAATTCGTGCCGGGTACCGTGGATCTTCGCATCCAGCAGAGATTCAATGAACCAAAACTGCACATCGAAATGAATCGGACCAAGGCTCAACAAATTGGATTTAGCGCGCGCGATGTCGCTCAGGATGTCCTCATTTCGCTCAGCGGCAGCTTTCAAACTCAGCCGACATTTTGGCTCGATCCCAGAACCGGCGTGAGCTACAACATCACAACCGAGACGCCGGAGTACCGCACCGATTCGCTCCAGAAGCTCGAAAATATTCCCCTTACCGCTCCCGGAACCAATCAGTCGGATATTCTCAGTAGTCTCGCTTCCTTCAGCCGCAGCTCCGAAATGGCCGTGGTTTCGCACTACAACGTCGAGCCGGTCATTGACATCTACGGCGCGGTGGATGGCCGGGATCTGGGCGCCGTCGCGCGGGACATCCAGCCCATCGTGGATCGCAGCCGGAAAGATCTGCCGCGGGGTTCGGAGATCAATATCCTCGGCCAGATTCAAACTATGGACTCGTCGTTCGTCGGCCTTCTCGCGGGACTCGGATTTTCCATCGTTCTCGTCTACTTGCTGATCGTGGTCAATTTCCAATCCTGGCTCGATCCCTTCATCATCTTGATGGCCCTCCCCGCTGCGCTGGCCGGGATCGTATGGTTTTTGTTTATTACACATACCACCATCAGCGTTCCCGCTCTCACCGGTGCGATCATGTGTATGGGCGTCGGCACCGCCAACAGCATCCTTGTTGTCAGCTTCGCTAGAGAACGTCTGGAGGCCGGGAAGTTGCCGGGCGAAGCGGCCCTCGAAGCCGGCTTCACGCGCTTCCGCCCTGTCCTGATGACCGCCCTGGCCATGATCATGGGCATGCTTCCCATGGCGCTCGGGCTGGGTGAAGGTGGCGAGCAGAATGCTCCTCTGGGCCGCGCGGTCATCGGCGGCCTCGTATTTGCCACCGTGGCGACTCTGTTTTTCGTCCCCGTGGTGTTCAGCATCGTGCACGGTCGGCACGAAAAAGATCCGCGCTCATCAGCTTCATCGTGAAACGGACATTCGACGCAAACCGTCTATATTGTGATAAATACTGGAGAGAAAGAGCGGATGATTGAGCGGAATGAAGGCGAACGGCCGTCGCCGCCCCCGGCCAAGCACGGTGTGCTGGCCGCGTTTGTCGCCCTGCTCGTCGTTGCGGTAGCTGTGGCCGCTGGCGTCGTCCCGCGATGGAGAGCCCGTGCGGCACTACGGAGTGAGACTTACGATCTTGCGATCCCATCGGTTTCTATAATTCATCCCAAACTCGGCGCGCCCCAAACGGAAATCGTTCTTCCTGGAAATATCCAAGCCTTCACCGATTCACCGATCTATGCTCGCACCAATGGTTACCTCAAGAGTTGGTACGCGGATATCGGCACACGCGTGAAGAAAGGTCAATTGCTCGCGAATATTGAGACGCCTGAAGTGGATCAACAACTCGATCAGGCTCGCGCCGACCTGAATACCGCCGAAGCCAACTATCGCCTCTCGCAAATCACTGCGTCGCGATATCAGGATCTTCTGAAAACCGATGCGGTGTCCAAGCAGGATGTTGACAATGCCAACGGTGACTTTGAAGCAAAAAAGGCCATGGTGGCCTCAGCGCGCTCCAATGTGAAGCGTCTTGAGCAATTGCAGTCGTTCGAAAAAATCTATGCGCCCTTTGACGGCGTGATCACCGCGCGTAACACGGACGTGGGGCACCTCATCAATTCGGGAGCGGGCGGGCCAGCCACCGAGCTCTTCCACATCGCCGCATTGGGAAAATTGCGCGTTTACGTCAACGTCCCGCAGCAGGATTCCCTCTCCGCCAAACCTGGTCTAACAGCCGATCTAACCTTTCAGGAATTTCCCGGTCGCAAGTTCAAGGGCACTCTGGTCCGCACGGCCGACTCCATCGACCCCGCGTCGCGAACGCTCCTCGCAGAAGTGGATGTTGACAACCCGACCCGCGAGCTTCTTCCGGGCTCCTACGCGGAAGTTCATCTGCAAGTGCCCGCCGGCAATCCCGCCTTCATTTTGCCCGTTAGCACATTGATTTTTCGCTCCCGCGGCCTTCAAGTAGCCACTGTGGACGCCAACAACCGCGCCGCGCTTCGGGATATCACCCTCGGCCGCGACCTTGGAAATGAAGTCGAAGTCGTGTCCGGTATCTCCGCCGCCGACTCCATCATCGAAACTCCGCCAGACTCCTTGGTTACCGGCGAAGCCGTCCGCGTCGTCGCCGCCGCAAGCATTCCCCAACGCGAGCCGGCCGGAAATTCTCAAGAATGAACGGGAGACTCGTTTCACGTAAGATTCAAACTCATGAGGCACCGAATTCAAGGGGGGAAGAGCAATGAAACGTTTCTATCAATTCATGCTGATCGCTTTGGGCCTGGCAACGCTTTCGTTCCTTGTAGCGCAGAGTGAACACGCAATCGCCGCGCAGTTCACCCGCCCGCCTGAACACGCGGTAGACCCGAACGCCAAACCCGCCACTCCAGGCGTGTTTACCGATTTCAAGGGCGAAGCCCCGGGTAACGTCCATCACATTACGGCGGCGGACCTGCCGGGCCCCTACGCCACGAAATCCGCGGCTATTTTTTCGCGGCCCGTCTCCAGGCCTGCGGACGCTTGGCCCCAAGCGCCGGCCGGCTTCAAGGTATCTCTTTACGCCGAAAATTTGGCCGATCCGCCGCGAACCATCGTCACCGCTCCCAATGGTGACTTTTTCGTCGTCTCCACAAACAAAGGCAAAGTCCTCGTCTTCCATGGCATGACCGCCGATGGCAAGCCCGAAAAAACTGAAGAGTTCGCCACGGGTCTAAAGCTGCCCTTCGGCATCGCCTTCTATCCGCTGGGACCAAATCCCAAATACGTCTACATCGGTAACACCGACGCCATCGTCCGCTACCCCTACGAAAATGGCGATATGAAGGCTCGCGGCCCTCAAGAAGTTGTGGTTCCGAATCTCCCCGCCGGACCAAACCATTTCGCCCGCGGCGTGGCCTTCTCCCTCGACGGAAAGCACATGTTCATCTCCGTCGGTTCCCACACCAATGTCACCGACATCGATACCGACAAAAGTGAATTCCATCGCGCCGATATTCTCGAGGCCAATCCCGATGGCTCGGACTTGCACGTCTACGCCTCTGGAATTCGCAATGGCTCGGGCATCGCCGTCGATCCTCACACTGGCGAGCTTTGGACTTCCGTGAATGAACGCGATGAAATCGGCGACAATCTCCCTCCTGATTACATCACCCATGTTCAAGAGGGCGGCTTTTACGGCTGGCCCTGGTATTACACCGGCGGCAATCCCGATCCTCGCTTCCCCGGTAAGCATCCGGAATTAAAAGACAAGGCCATCGTTCCCGACGTGCTTCTCGAACCTCACAATGCGTCCCTCAATATCACCTTCTACGAAGCGAAACAGTTCCCCAAGAAATATCAGGGTCAGCTATTCGCCGCCGAACACGGCTCCTGGAACCGCTCTGTCCGCACCGGCTATGAAGTGATTTTCGTGCCCATGAAGAATGGCAAGGCCACCGGCTCGTACGAGGATTTTCTCACCGGGTTTCTCACCCCGTCGGGAGATTGCTGGGGCCGCCCCGTTGGAGTAGCAGTCGCCCCGGATGGTTCACTCATGGTGACGGATGACGGCTCGAACTCGATTTGGCGGGTTACCTACGGGAAAAAGTAAGCTCGTGGTTTTCGACGAAACGGGGCAGGCACGTGACCGGCTGTGCATCCGCTTGGCTGCTCTTCTAAGCTTCGCAGCGCTTTTACTCGGCGGATGCACTGTCGGGCCCAAATACGTTCGTCCCGCGGCGAACGTCCCTCCGCAGTACAAGGGGGCCGGCAATTGGGCGCCCGCCCAGCCGAGCGACGAAATCTCCAAGGGCCAATGGTGGCAAATCTACGGCGACCCCCAGCTCAATGCTCTCGAGGACCAAGTCACCGTCTCCAATGAAACGCTGAAAGCTGCTCAGGCCCAATTCC
>DATDMO010000335.1:0-2520 GCA_036518755.1 Candidatus Acidiferrales bacterium
ACCTGTTCTTGCGTTGAACTCGTGTTGGACACGTAGGTGATGGTGAGGTTGCGGGCGATTTGTTGCTCGACGGTGACACGCGCCGCGGCGCTTTGCCCTGAACTGGTGGAACCGACTTCGGTCAGGCCGGGATCCACGCGAAAACGAGTGATGCCAAACAAACGCTCGAGGCGGCCGCCCAGTTGGCTGGAAATGGCCTCGGAAAGAATGGCCGAAGCATTGGCGGTTCCGCTTGAGGTCGTGGCTCCGCCGCGAGCTGTGGCCGAGGCTTCCGAAGTGGTCTGGCCCAGCGCCAACAAGGTAACGATGTCATCCGTAGGCAGCGGAGGATCGGAGCGATAGGCAAGGGTGAGCTTGCTGGCAGGGCCGTTGAAATTCAAAGTGATTTCGTACTGCTCGATGGTGGTGACGGCTTCGACGTTGAGGACGGGATCGAGCCGGAAGGGATTGGCAAAATTCAAATCGCCCCGGGAAACGCGATAGCGATTACCCGCAAAATTCAAATCGCCCGAGAGAATGTGGATATGCCCGAGCAAGATGGGGTGCTCCCAGGTTCCGCGCACGCGAAGATCGGCGGCGGCCTGAAGCTGCGCGCCGGGCCATTCCATGCGGGCATCGGGCGCGGAGAGCGCTTCGACATCGAACTGCAAATTGCGCAGATAGGAAGAGGTGGTCGAGGGACCGGTGATTCCTTCTCTTGCGGAGACCAGCATGCCGGCGACTTGGAGGCCCTGCGTGAGTGTGACGCGCTCGACGATGACGCGGCCGGAAAGGACGGCGTTGCTGGTGGTGCCGCTCAGACGGAGCGTGCCTCCGGCAAGCCAGCTCATGCCCTCGGGATAGCGGATGCGCACGCGATCGGAGCGCACGCTGATGTCATAGCGCAGCGGCGTCTCGGCGTAATTCACGCTGCCAGTGAGATGCAGCGTTCCTCCACCGGATTCCGCGCTTACGTTTTCAAAGTAAAGGCGGGCCGCGTCGAAGACGAGGTCGCCCTGCACGGCGCTGAGCCCCGTGGGGAAATCCGCGATTCGGGCGGAAGCGTTTTCGATGTGTACGCGCCCGGTGATGCGAGGCCGATCCAGCGTTCCTTCGAAAGAAGCATTGATTTGGGCTGATCCACGCGCATCCAAATCCGGCACGTAGCCGCTGAGAAGGCGCAGGTCCAATCCACCGTTCAGACGCAATGCCAAAGCGCGGCGCCCCACGAATTGGACGGAGCCCGCAACCTGAAGATTCGTGTCCTTTCCCTGGAAAGTGACGGGCTCGATCTCGAGGGAATCGCGCGATGAGCGAAAATGCACTGCGCCGGTGTTTTGTAACTGGACATTGGCGTAAGTCATGGTCATGCGCGAGAAACTCGCGTCCACCACGATGCTCTCCGGGCTGCGAAGCGCGCCATTCAGCGCTATATCGCCATCCGCATTGGCATGGCCGCTGAAACCCTGAAGGTGCAGAGCCGTGAGCAAGAAAGGATCCAAATCGATGTTCTTGATGGAAATCTTTCCGTTCAGGTTGTAAGGCTCGGCCAGAGTGAGCGTATAGCCGCCAGATATTTCTCCTGTAGCCATTGCGGAGCTCAGTTCGAGGTGCGCGGTGGCGCCATCCGACTTCAATTTACCTTCGAAACTGCCAATGACGGACTGACCGACGCGGAGGTCCACCACTCGAAATGTTCCTTCGCCCGTGGGCGCGAGAGTCGAGCCCTCGGCCCTCATCCGAAAACTCAACTGACCTCCCACGGGCAGCCGGCGCGTCTGCAATTTTTCAATGCTTTCCATCGGCAGCCCCGCGCCTACAAGATCAGTTGAAAAGGTTTGGGCATCGAAACGATAGCTTGCTGAACCCGTGACGATTCCGGTGCCACGACCGTTCTCTTTCCCGGGTGAGAAGAACCGTAATTCCGCGTTCGCAATGCGCGCTTCTTCCCTGGAGAGAACGAGCTGTCCGCGGAGGCGGTTGAAAGAAAGGCCATACACAGTGGCGTCGGCAAGATCGAACAGCCCCGTAACGTTTGGCTCGGCCCGCATTCCACGCCCGTGAAATTGACCGGTCAATAGCCCCTTCACGGGATAGGACATGCCGAAAAATTGTTCGAGATTTTCGGTGGGCACTTTTTCGAAGCTTATGTCGGCGGTGAACTGGTTCTTGGGCCGGAGATTCCATTTGGTCAAAGACAGATTGGCCTCGATGACGGCTTGCATTTGACCGCGTCGCGCGGTGGCATTCGCCACCACCAGTTGCGAAGGCGAATAGGTCAGATCGCCTTCGAAGGAATCCAAGAAAACCCCGTCGTAACGGGCTCTTTCTCCTCGGGCGTGGCCTTGGAATGTGGAGCCGGAGGAGGGGCCGGTAATTCTGCCATCCCATTTCACACTGCCGGAAATAGGTTGGGCTTTTTCCGATGGGGAAGCGTCTCGCACGCCATTGATAAAATCCTTATACGGTTCGAGATTCTGCGCTTCAAACTTCACGTTGAGCGCAGAACTGTGGGGAGCGAGAAGGCCATCAACTGTCCCG
>DATDMO010000336.1:0-4625 GCA_036518755.1 Candidatus Acidiferrales bacterium
GGTGCAGCTCTGTGGTACTTGGATTTTCTGCTGAAGCTGACCTAGGTACAAGCACGCGTTCGCGGGTGTGACTTACCTGTAACCGCGCCTTTCCGCATCTGTCGCAAGACCCAAGTTCGAACTCAACAGGCGAGTTTTTTGGAAGTCGTTGGAAAGAAACCGCGAAAGGAGATGGCACGCTGGGGGGATTGAACTTCCACAGTCGAACAACAGCGGCGTCATTCCATGCGAACGGCGACAACGCTGCTGCCGCGCTCGAGAATTTCGATAGCCATCGGCGGCCTGATTCCGCTCCCTTGCACGATGTCTCCGCGCACCAACCCGGCGCTCGAGGATCCGTAGCGCAACAGGTCGTAAATCGTATGATCGCAAGGGTTCACGACCATTGGATGGTCGGCATTAAACTGATAATCGCGCCGCAATACTTCCAAGTTGCTTACGTATTCCAGTTCGCATTTTCCAAACGGTGCCTGCAGTGAGAATCCCCAATACTCCCCACGTGGCAGGCGCACGACCATTGCCGCATCGGTTTGCCCCGTAACGGAATCGGGGAATAGGAATCGTTTGGCGGACCATGTCTGCTTCAGTTCCTGAGTTGTGGCGATCACCCCTGGCCCAACCGGCAAGGCTTGTTTTGGTTTTGCGGGTTTCGCCACAGACGGAACGGCGAGAGGCGCAGCGTGGGATACGGTCGTCTCACCCGAACCGGCATGGATCAAATGAAACGCCAAGCCCACGCCAATAATCACCACCCCCGCGGCCGCTACGATGATCCACGCAAGCGGTGGGATCGCGGAGAGTTTAGACTTTCCGATTTGAGGCCCGGTTGCGGTGACGCTTTTCTTCGCCGCCGGCGGGACACCAGGAATGTTCGGCTCCGGCGGCTTGAAGGGGTCGAGCTTCTTTTCGTCTGGCATAAGGCGATTCCAGAAAGCCCTTCCAGATTGCAGAGACCTTTCGCGGAATGCAATATGACGAACGTTTTCGGTATTAACGTTTTCGCAAGAGCAACGGTGTGCTTTTCAGGTGAGAACCGTCAGGCGGAACGATCCAGCCGCACCGAGTGGTGGGCGACGTATTCGTTGAGGTTCGCCAAAATCAGCAACAGTTCGAGCATCCGATCGCGCTGATCGGGATTGGGCTCGGAGGCTCCTTCTTCGAGATTTTTCACGATCGCCAGCGCGTCCGCAAGCAGCCATTCCAGATCGCCGGGATTCATGGGCCGGCCTTGGCGGCAGCGATCGAAGGTCTGGTCCGTGCGGAGAAAAGCTTCGTCAAGGAAATGGTCGAGACACAATTGCTCGGCGGCCAGGGCGGTGGGAATCGGCTTGGCGCACGGAGCTCTGCGGCAACTCCCGGGTGCTGCTGCAGTCATGGCAAACCCCAGAACCTCGACGAAAACTCCGAGGCAAGTGGGGCGAGCCTACCATAATTTTTCCGAAAGAGAAAAACTATCCGTGAAGTGTTATGAAAAATGCTAGGCTGCGGCGCCGTGGCATTTCTTGTACTTCTTGCCCGAGCCGCAAGGACAAGGGTCGTTCCGTCCAACTTTGGCGCCCGAGCGAACGGGCTTGGGCGCCTCGGCCTGCGCGGGACCGGCCTGGAACTGTAGATTTTGCTGCTGGCGGCGCTGGCGCTGCTCGATCTGTTTGGCCTCTTCCTGCGGCTTGGCAGGCTGCATGAGAAAGAGAAAGCGGACAGCTTCCGTATCAATGCGATCCATTAGATCGTCGAATAGGGTGAAGGCTTCCCTCTTGAATTCGACGAGAGGATCCTTCTGCCCGTATCCGCGGAGGCCGATGCCTTCCTTCAGATGATCGAGCGTGAGCAGGTGGTCCTTCCACTGCGCGTCCACGATATCCAGCAGGATATGGCGTTCGAGCCAGCGGAGGGTGGGCGCACCGAAAAGGGTTTCTTTGCCCTCGTAGCGCGCTTTCATTTTTTCCGGAAGGACGGCGGCTAGCTCGTCGTAGCCGAGCTCGGCAGGTTCAATTTCCGCGGTCTTCAAATCGAAGCCGAACTGGTTCAGCAATTCATTGGAAAGTTGCGCCACATTCCACTGGTCGGGATGCTGCTGGCGCGGGCAGTAGGTGTCCACCAATTGATTCATGATGGCTTCGGCGCGTTCGAGCACGAATTCCTTTTGGTCGCGGCCTTCCAAAAACGAAGCGCGCAGCGAATAGATGGTCTCGCGCTGCTTGTTCATCACGTCGTCGTATTCGAGCAAATGCTTTCGCGCTTCGAAGTTTTGGGCTTCGACGGCCTTCTGCGCGTTCTCGATGCGGCTGCTGATCAGCCTGGATTCAATCGGAATGCCTTCCTTCATCCCCAGCCTGTACATCAGGCCCTTTACGCGCTCGCCGCCGAAAATCCGCAGCAAATTATCCTCGAGCGAAAGGAAAAAGCGCGACGATCCCGGATCGCCCTGCCTTCCCGCGCGTCCGCGGAGCTGATTGTCGATGCGTCGCGCGTCGTGGCGCTCAGTACCCAGAATGTGCAGCCCGCCCATCGCTACCACTTCATCGTGTTCGGCACGGCACTGTTCCGCGAACTGATCGTAAACCGGCTTCCATTGATCGAGCGGCACCTGAAAAATCTTCCCTTCCTGTTGGAAGAGGACCATCGCCGGATTACCCGCGCCGTTCGAGCCCGCGGGACTCGCGCCATTGCCACTTTGCGCGGCACTATCAGCTTGCGCGGGTGTTTCGGAGCCCGTTGGAGCGCCGATCACCGCGCTTGCCGGCAAATACGGCATGGCGATCTTGTTTTTCAGGCAATACTCGCGAGTCATCGCTTCGGGGTTGCCTCCGAGTAAAATATCGGTACCGCGGCCCGCCATGTTCGTCGAGACAGTCACCGCGCCTTTGCGGCCGGCCTGTGCGATTACTTTCGCTTCGCGCTCGTGCTGTTTGGCGTTCAGCACTTGATGAGGGATGCCCGCCTTCTTCAGGTGTTCGGCGATTTGTTCCGATTTTTCGATCGAGATGCTGCCGATGAGCACGGGCTGCCCGCTTTCGAAATATTGGCGGATGCCGCCGGCTCGCGTGCCGTCCTCCTGAAGGATTCCGTTCACCGTGGCTTCCAATTTTTCCGCTTCCGTGCGGTAGACGACGTCGGGATTCTCGATGCGAATCAGCGGCTTGTTCGTGGGAATCGCCACTACGTCGAGGTTGTAAATCTTGTTAAATTCGGGCGCTTCGGTTTCAGCGGTTCCGGTCATGCCGGAAAGTTTTTTGTACATGCGAAAATAATTCTGGAATGTGATTGTCGCGAGCGTCTGATTTTCACGCTCGATTTTCACGCCCTCTTTCGCTTCGACGGCCTGGTGCAGGCCGTCTGACCAGCGCCGGCCGGGCATTTGGCGGCCGGTGAACTCGTCCACGATCACTACCTCGCCGTCCTTGACGACGTAGTCTACGTCTTTCTCGAAGAGCACGTGTGCGCGCAACGCCTGGTAAACGTGGTGATTGACCTCCATGTTGGCCAGATCGAAGAGGTTTCCCAAATTCAGCAGCCGCTCGCTTTTCGAGACACCTTCCTCGGTCAGCGTAACGGTGCGCATCTTTTCATCCACGGTGTAGTCGATTTCCTTGATCAGCTTGGGAATGATTTTGTCGATGCGGTAATACTTGTCGGTGGATTCCTCGGCGGGACCGGAAATGATCAGGGGCGTGCGAGCCTCGTCAATCAGGATGGAGTCCACTTCGTCCACGATGGCGAAGTAGTGGCCGCGCTGGACGCAATCCTTCAGATCGTATTTCATGTTGTCGCGCAGGTAGTCGAAGCCGAACTCGTTGTTGGTACCGTAGGTGATGTCGGCTCCGTACGCGGCTCTGCGCTGCGCGTCGTCGAGATCGTGGACGATCACGCCCACGGTCAATCCGAGAAGGCTGTAGATGGGACCCATCCATTCGGCGTCGCGGCGCGCCAGGTAATCATTCACGGTGACAATGTGCACGCCCTTCCCGGTTAAGGCATTCAGGTAAGCGGCCAGCGTGGCAACCAGGGTTTTGCCCTCACCGGTTTTCATCTCGGCGATCTTGCCGTGGTGCAATACGATTCCGCCGATGAGTTGCACGTCGAAGTGGCGCATGCCGATGGTGCGGCGTCCCGCCTCGCGCGCCAGTGCGAACGCGGGAACAAGCGCGGGTTCCAAGGCTTCCTGCAGCTTGCGCTTGAAATCGGGGTCGTCGCGCTCGAGGCCTTCGAGCCTGCCCTGCACTTCGGACTTCAGCTCAAGCGTTCGCGCACCGATCTGCTCGTCGGAGAGTTTTTGCATCTCCGGCTCAAGCTCGTTGATGACTTCCACCAGCGGCTGGATGCGTTTGACGTCGCGCTCGTGCTTCGTGCCGATGAAGGCCGCGACTACGTTATCTATGACCTTTTCAACGTCCATATGCGTGTGCTGTCTTCAATCTACTTGTGATTGGAGGGCGGCTACAGGCTCCTGCGATGCCTAACGCTTTATTGTAGCCGTTCGCGAAAGCCACCGCAAAACCGCGCCACAGGTTCATGAGCCGGGGGAAATTTGGGGATGCCGGCGCTCCGGAAGTGTGACGAGTAGAGTGGACAGCAATCCTTTGTTTCCAATGAGTCAGAACAGTTTCTACTCGACCCGTGTGACG
>DATDMO010000337.1:0-3394 GCA_036518755.1 Candidatus Acidiferrales bacterium
CGCTGAAAGCGTTGCGGCGTAATGTCGAGATCGAACCTTCTGGCGATTTGAATATCGCTGATCCAGCAACAATCGCGTCTGCGCCAGCGGCAACCACCTCACGAACTTTCTCTTCGTTCTGACCTACGTCGACCTCTATCCAGGAGTTCAGTCCTCGAAGATTCGTAAATGCGCCGCAAATCGGAAATTTTAGGCAGCATCTCCGGCAGGTCCGTCGATGCCCACTATGTATAGGAATGGGTTTCCGACAAGCGAATCGGGCGACCGATTCGGGACCCCTGCCTTAACTGGTTGGTTTTTTACTGGACGATCTGCCCCTTATGGCAACTATGAGTTGCGCATTTCATGGTAACTGTTCTGACATTGGTCCTTCTTTGAACAGTCTGCCCCTATGTCCGGTTTACCCCGGGCCGAGCTATCCCAATAGCAGCACCAGGGTTTTGGCTACGAGGCGCGACGTGGATTCCGTAAGGGATTGATCGCTGGGTAATACCCACTCTTCGAATCGTCAGATCGCGGGCAACAGCCATCGTCTCGGAATCTGACGCCGAGGAACCCATGATACATTGACTGACAGCGGGGTTACCGCTCTCGGCCCGCGAAGATGCGCCATGTCAAAATTCGTACCCAACCCGGTCGTGCCGCCGCAAAAGCGATTGGCTGTCTTTCTGGACGGCACGTGGAACACCGTAAACGACAACACGAATGTCTGGCGGCTGAAGTCTCTTCTGGCACCGACAGATCCGAATGGGGTCGATCAACTTTCTTACTACAGTACGGGCGTAGGGACGACCTTCGGGGAGCGCCTTCGCGGTGGCATGTTCGGCTATGGTCTGAATGATGAGATCATTCGCGCCTACGAATGGGTGATCGATCATTACAATGGCGGCGATCAGCTTTTTATATTCGGATTCAGCCGCGGCGCGTATACCGCACGCAGTCTCTCTGGCTTCATTTCTAAATGTGGACTGCTCACGGCTGGCGCACCATTATCCGTCAACTAGAGCATGTACCGCCCCGATTGAATCGGGGGGATTCCTTTGGCTTGGTCAATGAAGGAATCTAACGGCATTGATTCGCTTTTGGGAGGGGGAACGATGCCGAGGGCCTATTCTGCGGACATGAGGGTGCGTGTGATTGGGCGGGTGGAGGGCGGAGCATCGCGGCGTGAGGCAGCAGACTATTACGATGTCAGCCCTAGCACGGCGGTGATTTGGGTGAAGTGCTTTCGCGAGACTGGCCGTTGCGCGGCCAAGCCGCGGGGCGGGAGTATCTCGCCGCTGGAGGAGCACGCGGAATTTTTGCTGGCGCTGATCGATAAGCATCCTGACCTGACGTTGGACGAGGTGATCTGCGCGATGCGCAAGAGCAAGATATCCGGCAGTCGGACGGCGGTGTGGCGGTTTTTTCAGCGGCACAAGATCACGTTTAAAAAAAGCCCTGCGCGCGGCGGAGCAGGAGCGCGCCGACGTGGCGCGGGCCCGGCGGCGCTGGATGCGAGAACAGGGCATGTTTGACCCGGCCCGGCTGGTGTTCATCGATGAGACGTCCGCCAACACCAAGATGGTGCGGCTGTATGGCCGGTGCGCCCGCGGCGAGCGGCTGGTGGGCCGGGTGCCACAGGGGCATTGGAAGACGATCACCTTCGTGGCCGCGCTGCGGCGACATGGCATGGCAGCGTCGCAGACCATTGACGGCGCGATGACCGGAAAGAAGTTCCTGGCTTATGTCGAACAGCGTTTGGCCCCGACGCTCAAGCGCAAGGATATCGTCATGATCGACAGCCTTCCGGCGCATAAGGCGGCCGGAGTTCGCGAGGCGATCGAGGCGCGCGGCGCGACGCTTCGCTATCTGCCCAAATATTCGCCGGACCTGAACCCGATTGAGATGCCGTTCAGCAAGCTCAAGGCCGATCTGCGCAAGGCTGCCGAGCGAACAATTCCGCGCCTGCGTCGCCGGATCGGTGGATTCGCTCGTCGCCTCTCCGCTCGTGAAGCGGCCAATTACTTCAGGCACGCAGGCTATGCATGAAATCGAACGGAATCTGCTCTAGATCGTTCAAAGACGATCGCCACATATTGCGGTACCGGTTACCGCGCCTCAATCGCCGCTAGCATTCTACAGAAAAATTGTTGTCGAGCATGCGGGCGCAAGCTTCCAGCTTGCGCCCGTGGCCATTTTTCACGCTATCGCGTGCACGCATTGCCAAAGGCGTGGCAATACATTCCCGTCTGACAGGTTATTTTTGCCGGACCGCAGGCACAAGTCGCTTTGACCTGCTGCTCGGTTTGACAAGGCGATAGAGCTTTCGGCTTGGCCATATGCCCCTTCGCCCCGGCCACACCAACGGACATTGCAGTTGCAAGCAATGCTACCGCGAACGTTTTTAGCATGGTTGCTTCCTCCCTGGTTTAGTGCGCTGAAACTTTATCGGGGAGCGAAGCTGGTGCCAAGGCGCTTGGCTTGGTCCCCGGCATACGCAATTGCCGCAGCCGGCCGGTCGAAAGTCCGGCGCCCGAATGCTTTTTCAGCTCCGCAGACTGAGCGCTGGCAGCGCTAACGACGGGCGATTATTTTGACCTTAGCACCCGATGCGTCCGCTCGCGGGGAGGAAGGCGATGATGAAAGCTCAACCAAAGGCCGCGGGCCAGGCGGCCGCTAAACTCATCGGTGAAAGGATTGCTGAGTTGGCCGACTGGAGAGGCGCAACCTTGGCAAAGATCCGCGCGCTGATCAGGCAGGCCGATCCCGATGTGGTGGAGGAGTGGAAGTGGCGGGGGACGCCGGTGTGGTCCCATGACGGAGGCATCTGCACCGGAGAGTCGTACAAGTCGGTCGTCAAGCTGACCTTCTTTAAAGGCGCGTCTTTAAAAGATCCCGCCAAGCTCTTCAACGCCAGCCTTGACGGCAACGTGCGGCGCGCGATCGATATTCACGAAGGCGAGGAGGTTGACGCCGATGCGTTTAAGGCGTTGATCCGCGCGGCCGTCGTTCTCAACACTTCTGGCGGCAAAAAGGCGGCAAAACGCAGGTGAGGCAACCGCTGCGCACCGCGGCAGGGCTGTTCGCCAACGCCGATGCGCGCTGCCCCTAGCTCAACAGCGCCGATTCACGTGACGGTGCAGCCGCGCTCGTCAGCTCCGGTGCCTGGACGAAAGCCGGCGCCGCGGCAACTTGGATTGTTTCGCACAGTTGCTTGTTGAGCCGGCGTTCAAGGACCAGATTGGTATTGAGTTCGGTGATCGTCGTTGCGAATCGCCAACGGGCGATAAGCCAGCCGATCGCGGCGCCCACGAGCAGGGGAACGAGGCTGGCGCTCATCGCCAGCAGATTCATATTGGCTAGCAGACCCATTGATCGCTCCGTCGACAAATTCGCGGCCTGGCGTGTGACG
>DATDMO010000338.1:0-4269 GCA_036518755.1 Candidatus Acidiferrales bacterium
CCATCAATCACGCGCGTTTCCTTGCCCTTGCCCAGCTCGGTACCGGCAGCGGTGGGCGTGAAGAATCCGCCTAAGCCCGCCCCCGCAGCGCGAATCCGCTCCGCTAGAGTCCCCTGCGGGACCAATTCCAGCTCAATCTGACCCTTTAAGTATAGCTCCTGGAACGAGGTACCGCCCGGATTGTTGGGGAACGAAGCGATCAATTTCCGCACGCGGCCGTCGTGAATCAAACCTCCAAGAGCGTGCGTGCCTCCGCCCGAACCGTTGTGGACTATGGTTAGATCCTTGGCGCCCTGTTCGCGGAGGGCTTCGAGCATTTGGCCGGGCAAGCCTGGATCGCCAAAGCCGCCTAGCAAGATCGTGGCGCCGTCGAAAACGCTTGCAACTGCTTCCCTACACGTGGCTAAAGTTTTATTCACCATATACGTGTCCTGATTTGTCACGGCAATTTAGCATGCAGGACACGCGAGAATCAAATGGGTCTAAGCGTGAAACGAAGCCAGGCAAGCTCGCAGCTCAGCAGGTAGAAGAAGCTTAGCCACTGCCGGATACGCGATCAGTAGCCCTGGAAACGAGGTGCGCGTTTTTCGAGGAAAGCGTTCAACCCCTCGCTACAATCCTCGGAGAGAAAACAGTGAAGTTGCAGGCGGTTTTCTTCGTCGATCGCCTGAGCTAGAGCTTGATGCGCCTCGCCTATCATGGTGCGCTTTACGTCCCGGTAGGCGAGCGGCGGCCCTTCCGCAAGCTGCCGGGCGAAGTTCCGCGTTTCCTGCTCGAATTGCTCGTGAGGATAGACCCGATACACGATCCCAATTTCGCGCGCCTCCGCGGCCGAGAGGTGCTCCGAGGTATAAAAGAGTTCTGACGCGCGCGCCATTCCCACGAGGCGCGGCAGAAAAAACGTCGCACCCAAGTCCGGATAAAGTCCAAGCTGCGCGAACGCCTGCTTGAACATTCCTTGGTCGGACGCAATACGCAGGTCGCAGGCAAGAGCCAGACTCATCCCCCCGCCGGCCGCCGGTCCGTTCACCGCCGCGATCACGGGTTTAGGCATTGACGCAATCGCGAGGCAGATTTCTTTCCCGGCGCTTAGCAGTGCTTCGAACTCGCGCACCGAGCGCCGGGCCCGCGCAGCGTGAATGTAATTGATGTCGCCGCCGGAACAGAACCCGCGACCCGCTCCCGTGAGCAGCACAACTCTAACGGATCGATCGTCTGAAGCGCTAAGAAGTGCGCGCACCAACGCGCGGCACATTTCAGGATTGAGCGCGTTTAGCTTTTCCGGCCGATTCAACCGGAGAGTGACGACAGCGCCAGAGCGCTCTTCGAGCACCGCTGAAGTCTTGACTTGTTGCGTTACACTCACGAGTCAATCTCGACGAAGCTGAATGCGCTAGTCTTTCAATGCCTTCAACAGCGCGGCTAGCTGCTTGAAGTATCTCTTCTTCACACCCGGGCTGGTGCCGCCATTCCGTCCGCTTGTCGACGGCAGCACAAAAACGCGCGCGCCATAGAGGAGTTCTTTCTGGAGACCTAGCTTGCAGGGGCGGCCCGCGAACTTTTCGTAGACCGTCTTCCCATTAAAGGCGATCACGCGCGGCCGCATATCCTCCAGTTTCTGCGCCAGCAACACCCTACCCTCGGCAAACTCCTGCCGCTCGATTTCATCGATGCCCCGGGTGGGCCGCTTTACGAGGTCCGTCATGCCAATACCGAATTCGAGCATGCGCCGGTCGTCCTCGTAGCCGATAGGCTCGGGGATTACGCCGGACTCATACATCATCGGCCAAAACTGATTGTTGCGGCCGGCATAGTAGTGTCCTACGCGCGCGGAACGATCTCCGGGATTGGCGCCCACCAGGATCATCTTCATACCCTTGCGCAGGTAATCGGGCAACGTTCTCATCGAAAATCCTAAGTTCCTTCCATCTTTTAAGCGTCGGTTGCGTCTAATGAGTGCAATCGGCTGAGCCCGGGCTGAGCCTTATTCTGGGTTTACACGGACTCAAGTGCCAGGCCGCGACCGGCGGATTATCATAATACATTCCCAACAACGAGGGTTTGAAAGCTGTGCTACCCTTTTCATTGAAAGAAACCCCCTGATGAATTCGCCAAAATTGGACCCGGTTGAACCCCACACCCTGCCGTCGCAGGTGGTGAAGGCTGACGAGCCGATATTGGTCTCCGCGGCGAAAAAGGGAGATATC
Organism: Candidatus Acidiferrales bacterium; assembly: GCA_036518755.1. Lineage (GTDB taxonomy): Bacteria > Acidobacteriota > Terriglobia > Acidiferrales > UBA7541 > Palsa-295. Next base: position 2,208 of record DATDMO010000338.1, read on the forward strand.
TCCGCCTTCGAGACCTTGGTCGGCCGCTACGAACGGAAGATTTTCCGCCTGACGCAAAATATCACCCAAAACCGCGAGGATGCGGAGGACGCTATGCAGGAAGCATTCCTGAAGGCGTTCCAACACCTCGACGAATTTCAGGGTAATTCGAGGTTCTATACCTGGCTGGTGCGCATCGCCGTGAATCAGGCGCTCATGAAATTGCGCAAGCGCCGGCCGAACGTGGTTTCGCTCGATGAAGAAATCGATACCGGCGAGGATATGATGCCCCGCGACGTCGAGGATTGGGGGCCGTCTCCGCAACAGCGCTACGAGCAGACCGAACTTTCGGAGATTCTCGGAAAGGTAATCGGAGAGCTCGAATCGCCCTTCCGCGTTGTCTTTCAGCTGCGCGATATCGAGGAACTGTCCACCGAGGAAACGGCCGACGCTTTGGGGCTTTCTGTCCCAGCAGTCAAGTCAAGGCTTCTGCGAGCCCGACTGAAATTGCGCCAGAAGTTGAATCAATATTTTAAGCAGGGGGGAAGCCGTGAAGTGCAAAAAAATCATTAATGAACTTGCGGATTACCTCGACGAATCACTGGACCCCGTCCTGCGCTCGTCGATCGAAGAGCATCTTGGGAACTGCAAGGATTGCCGCATCGTTGTGGACACCACGAAGCAGACCATCGAGATTTTCTGCAACTCCGAGCCCGCGCCGCTCCCGCTAACCACGCGTCAGCGCCTGCACGAAGCACTCGCCAGACATCTTCGCCACCTGCGCGCTTGATCCGCGAAAAGTTCTCGGGCCGCGCCTCCTTTGACTCCGCGGCTGTTTTCACCTCCTGCTGTTTCTGGCCTATTTCTTGCACTATTTTTCGAATAGAGGTATCTCGCGCCCAATTTTCCGCTCGCGCGCCAGCTCGTAGATGCGGCCCGCAACCACGACGTCCTCGATAGCTATTCCATTCGATTTGAAGAGTGTGATTTGAGCGCGGTTCGTGCGTCCTGGAAGCTTGCCCGAAACAATTTGCGCAAGTTCATGAACGGTGGCCCATCGGGACGTATCGTTTCCAAACGCTTGAATCAAATCGCCGGCTTCGAGCTTTGATTGCTCCACCGAATCCGCCGCGATTACATCGCATCGAGCCACAACCTCGTCATCTATCTCGCGCTTCTCAGCGAAATTCACACCGATCGCGTTGATGTGGACGCCTGGCGCGAGCCACCGCCCTTCGACCACAGGCTTGGTAGACGTCGTCGATGTAATCAGGATGTCGGCGCCGCGCACCGCTTCTTCCGCCGTTGCGACGGGAATCACCGGCAGGCCCAATCGCGTCGTCATTTCCTTTGCGAACTGCTCGCGCCGCGAGGCATCCCGGCTGAACGCGTGCACTTGCTCCAGTTTCCGCGCGTGCGCAACAGCTTCGAGTTGCGTTCGCGCTTGCAAGCCCGTCCCGACGATTCCAGCCGTGCGGGCATCGTCTCGCGCCATCAGTCGAGTGGCCAAGCCGCTCGCGGCGCCCGTGCGGACTTGACCCAGATAGTTCGCCTCAACGAGGGCGAGCATTTCACCGGATTGGGCGCTCATAAGCGGAACCAAAAAGCGCGCACCGCTTGGGGACACCGAGTAAATTTTCAGCCCCATGTAACCGCCTGCGCTATCGGCGGCCGCCATGTAATGCAAAAAGCCCTTTCCCGCCATGCGCAGCCGCTGCCGCGAATGGCAGACGGCGCTTCCGTCAGCCAGCCGCCGAAACGAAGTCTCGACAGCTTCCAGCGCCAGTGGCATTGTGAGAATCGACTTCACATCCTCTTCGGTCAGCAGCAGCGCCATTGCGTGAAACCCCCTCAAGCTCTGTTGAATTGAAATGGATGAAGAAAGTATCAGAAATTGATTTGATAGCGAAGGACCCGCGCCCCCGGAGCATCCAGAACCACAAGCTCCTTGCGCGGGCTTACTGCGATGGGAGGCGCAGGCCGATTTCCCTGGCCGAGTTGGGGGGCAAGGTCCACATCTACCTTGGGTTGCCCGTCTGTGGACCAAACGTGCAGCTTACGTCCATCGGCATCCATCGCGAAG
>DATDMO010000339.1:0-2644 GCA_036518755.1 Candidatus Acidiferrales bacterium
GAGCTCCACGAGCGGCGAAAGCGCCTATTCTCCGCAGGTCTCCGCGACCGTTCCATAATTCCAGCCGCGAGATTGCTATCGTCGCCGAGCGTCGGCAGTATTGCTGCCTTGTGGCGATCGTTTTCCCCACAACATACCCGCAATTGACAGGCGCGCGCCCGGCGTGTTACTTGTGCGTTCGTTATGAGCTGAGAACCACCGTGAGCGCCATCCAGCCGCTCATCCATCGCTCAATCGCGCCGCCATGGTTTCCTCGGCAAGGAGAACAAAAATGGCCATGAACCGCAGGGAATTTTTGGGAGCCTCCACGGCATTTCTATCGGCAAGCGCAGTCGCCGCAGCAGCAAAAGCATCGGAGCCGGCAGCACGTCCAGCGCGGAAGTACAAGCTCATCGCAACGGAAGAAGCGTTTTCCGTTCCTGAGCAAGCTAACGAGTTCCGCCGCATCGCGGGAATCGCGTACTCGAATCCCGACCTCGATATGTGGCGCAGTTTCTTCAACCCAGCCCCCAACGCGCCGCCGTTGTTGCGGCGACTGCTCGACTTGGAGGGTGAGCGGCTTCAAATCATGGACCAAGCCGGGGTGGACATGCACTTGTTGTCACTGACATCTCCGGGGGTGCAGATGTTCGATGCGGATACGGCGACAAATCTCGCGACAGCTGCGAATGACCGCCTGGCCGAAGTAATCAAGAAACATCCGACACGCTTTGTCGGGTTGGCGAGTTTCGCGCCGCAAGATCCGAATCGCGCCGCCAAAGAAATCGACCGCGCGATGAACCAATTGAAGCTGAACGGCCTCATTGTCAATTCGCACACCAATGCCGAGTACCTTGACGACAAAAAGTTTTGGCCGATCTTTGAAGCGGCTACCGCTTCGAAAGCTGCGATCTACATTCACCCGCGGAATATGCCGGATCCCTGCTCGTTCATGACTCACGCCAGCGCGGGCGTGAATCTGGCCGGCGCGCTATGGGGTTTCCAGATGGAAACCGGGGTTCATGCGATGCGCTTGATTGTCGCCGGCGTCTTCGACCAATTTCCGGATCTGAAGATTGTTCTTGGTCACATGGGCGAGGGCCTGCCCTACTGGCTCTATCGAATGGACTATATGCACAAGTCCTATTCGCACGGGCACTCGAACCTGAAAAAAGTCCCTAGCGAATACGTGAAGGATAATTTTCTGATCACGACGAGCGGGATGAACGATCACAAGGTGCTGAAATACTGCAACGAGGCTCTCGGTCCGGACAACATTCTTTATGCGATTGATTATCCGTATCAGGAGATGCCGGAGTCGGCCGACTTCATGAACTCCTCGCCGCTTTCCGATGAGGACAACGAGAAGATCGCGCACGGCAACGCGGAGAAGCTTTTCCATATTCCCGCGACGGGGCGCGCATGGTCTGTCAGCTGAAGCGCGCGACCATCGAGTGAAAGTGTAGTAGCAGGGTCCGACGCGCGGGCCGCGATGCCACGCAATCGGAAAGGCCCACCAGACGAACGAGGCTGAAGATGATGGCGCGCCCGGAGAGATTCGAACTCCCGACCCTCTGGTTCGAAGCCAGATGCTCTATCCAGCTGAGCTACGGGCGCACGATGCATATTCTACAGCGGATTTAGGCTCTTACTTCAGAGTTTGCCGGAGCGAGTAGAATCTCTCCGGGCGCCCACTCAATTCCCGCTCACGGGATGACGTTGAGGAAACTCCCGGAGGCCCAACCGAAGGACGGACCGAGACCCGACGGAAATTTACAGGTACTTGCGGAACTGAAGTAGTAATTCGCCGGCAGATAGAATTGGTACCACCCGCTCTGGTTGGCTGAAGTCACGAAGGATTGTCCGTCCCAAATCTTGGCGGAAGAACCATAGTTTTGCTGCTGCGCGGATTCAAGAGAGCAGGTCAGGAGACCAAATGTCGCTATCATTCAAATTATTCAACAACTCTACGCGCAGGATTATCGTGCTCAGCGTAATGCTGCTGACGGCTACACCAATTGCCTTGGCGCAAACATCGTGGGCAACCTTGGACGCACCCCCTACAGGAATTGCGCCTGCAGGAGATGTTCTTCGTCCTGGCCATCTGGGTCGGCAAATTTCCAACGTCGAAGAATACATTCATTTCTATCATGATCTGATCGGACTGGAACTTCGCGGTCCCCGCGAAGAACCCCGCCGATTTGGCCAGAATCGCGGGTTGCAGGAAGTGGCATCGCTGGCCCAGGGCGTGCCGAATCCATACGAACAGGCCAGCCGCGTGGTGCTTCTTCCGATTCCGGGAACCGCTGCGGCGCCGGGTGGCCCTGAAATGACCATTGAGGCCATCGAAATCAAGGGGATCAAGTCCAGCCCGTTCACTCCAGCTCTGACTGATCCCGGCGCCTCGTATCTGAAGCTCATCGTCACCGACCTCGACAAAACTCTCGACCTCCTCAAAGGAGAGCGCGTCCCTGTGATCACCGCCGGCGGAAATCCAGTCGAGTTTTCTGGCTGGCCGGGTCTTAGCGGAAAATTCGCGCGGTGTTCGTGCGCGATCCTGACGGCTACCCGGTCGAATTGATGGAGGTGACGCCCGCGCCGGAAACAACCGCCGCGCACGGCAGCAAGGTTCTTGGCGCGCGAGTTACAGTCGTGGTCGACAATC
>DATDMO010000340.1:0-3849 GCA_036518755.1 Candidatus Acidiferrales bacterium
GACCCTGGCGTTTACTTCTGGAGAGTGCGCGCGATCGATGACAAGAATAACCTGAGCGACGCGAGCGATTCGTACAAATTCACACTTGCAGCGCAGGGCAAGGAACAGGAAATGCGGTTGGACGTGGACGATACGGAGCTGCATGGCAGCGTGGTGGAGGTGATCGGGCGCACCGAACCTGGCGCCGCCCTGATCATCAATGGCGAACAAGTTGCGGACATCACTTCGGACGGCCATTTCCGTTATTTCACGGAACCGATGACGCACGGCAGCCATACAATCGTCATCACGGGGCAGAATCGGCGCGGGGGAACAGCAATCAAGCGCGTGGATGTGGTGATTCCATAAGGCCGTGTAACAACCGCATCAGACGCATCAGAAGATTCAAGCGCTGCGGCGAAATCCGAGGGGGAAGGTATCGGTGAACAAAAACGGCTATAGCATGCGGTCGGTCTTCAGTCTCTTTTCCTCCGACCTAGCCATTGATTTGGGGACGGCCAACACCTTGGTGTTTGCACGAAGCAAGGGTGTGGTGGTGAACGAACCTTCGATCGTAGCCATCAACAAAACCAACGGCGAAGTGGTGGCCGTGGGCCGCGAGGCCAAGGAAATGCTGGGACGCACCCCGGGGAACGTGGTCGCCATCAAGCCGATGAAAGATGGAGTGATCGCGGACTTCAAGGTGACGGAAAAGATGCTCACCTATTTCATCCAGAAGGCTCACAACAGGCGAGTTCTGGTACATCCACGCATCGTAATCGGGGTGCCCAGCGAAATCACGCCGGTGGAAAAGCGCGCGGTGCAAGACTCCGCATATCGCGCACGCGCGAGCGAGGTGTACCTGGTGGAGCAAGCCATGGCCGCGGCTATCGGCGCCGGTTTGCCTATCGAGGAACCTTCCGGAAACATGGTGGTAGACATCGGCGGAGGGACAACGGACATTGCGGTGATTTCGATGAGCGGCATCGTCTATTCGCGTTCGGTGCGAGTGGCCGGAAACGAAATGGACGAATCGGTGATGCACTATCTGAAGCGCAAATACAATTTGCTGGTTGGCGAACGGACGGCCGAGCAGATCAAGATAGAGATTGGGTCCGCGTACCCGCTGGAAAAGCCGATGACGCTGGAAGTAAAGGGCCGCAACCTGATCGAGGGCGTGCCGCGCACAGTAACCATCGACGACAGCGAAATCCGCGAGGCACTTTCCGAGAATATTTCGACCATCGTGAACGCGATCCGGGTGGCCCTTGAACGCACGCCCCCCGAACTCTCCGCCGATATCAGCGACCGCGGCATCGTGCTGACCGGCGGCGGCGCGTTGATCAAGAATCTCGATAAGCGCATCCGCGAGGAAACGGGCTTGCCGGTTTCAATAGCCGACGACCCCCTTGCCTCGGTGGTACTGGGCACAGGAAAAATGCTCAGCGATTTCAGATTGTTGCGCCTCGTTTCGATTGACTGACCGCGGTTGCGCGAGTGGCGAGTTAAGAGTTCAGGGTTGAAAGTCAACGGCTTAAAGTTGAGAAGCTGAACTCCGCCGCTCAGCCTTCGGCGCTCCGCGAGCTTGGGACCTCAGAATGCTGGAAGCATCTATTTCTCGTCATCGTCCGCTGGTCTTGCTGGCCGGCTTGATCCTAGCGCAAGTGCTGTTGCTGGCTTTCCAGATTAAGGGCGACCACAACGTGCGGCTGATCCGGTATTGGACCGTGGAAGCCTTGATGCCTTTTGAGCGGGGCGGCACCTGGTCCTTCTTGAGGGTCGGGAACATTTGGGACGGATATATCGCGCTGAGAGGCACGCGCTCCGAAAACAAACGTCTGCACGCGCGAGTCGATCAGCTGCAGATTCTCAACCGGCAATTGGAAGGCGAAGCGGCCGAGGCTCAACGGCTAAGCGCGCTCTTGGGTTTCCGAGAGGCACATGCGGAAGCTCCGATGCTTGCCGCGGAGGTGATTGGAGCGAGCGCTGACTCGTCATCGAACACGCTGTTCGTCAACCGAGGGCAGCGCGATCGAGTGCGCCCTAACATGGCGGTGATCACTCCCGAGGGTATCGTCGGGAAGATTGTCGAGGTTTTTCCCACTACGGCGCAGGTATTGCTGATTAGCGACCGGGACAGTGGCGTCGGCGCCCTTCTCGAGGACACCCGCACTCACGGCGTGTTGAAAGGCAGCGGTGATCCCGACCCGCGCCTCGATTATGTAGTGAACGACGAAAAAGTGCACAGCGGCGAAGTACTTCTCACTTCCGGCGAAGATCGCATTTTCCCGAAGGGATTGTTGATTGGAACGGTGAGCAGCGCGAACCCCGGAAATCCGTTTCAAGCCATTCGCGTCCGGACCGCCGCACGACTGGACCGTCTTGAAGAGGTGCTGATTCTGCTCACGCAAGAGGAACTCGTTCCGAAAAAGACGGCCGAATCCGGCAGTTCGCAGGCGAACTCGTCAAATTCGCAAGGGGTCGTGCACCCCGTGGCGCCGCCGACAACTCCCGCGCGAGCCTTGACGAATCCCTCTCCTTCAAACCCCGCGCAACCGGTCGCACCAAGCACCGAGCACCCTTCAGCGCAGCCGCAAACGCCATCCACCTCGCATAACTAACATGGAATACACGCTAAATTCGAGGATGCAGGCGCAATCGGGCATCGAGGTGCACAAGTACTATGGCGGCGCCGTAATCCTCGCGGTTTTTCTCGCGTTGGTCCTGCAAGGCCTCTTTCACAAGTTCGGCCATTGGTCCGAGCTTGTCGATCTGCCGCTATTGGTGACCGTTTATTTCGGAGTGAGCCGGCGCAATCCCGTGAGCGGCATGTTTCTGGGGACGGCGGTCGGTATTCTTCAGGACGCGCTCAGTCACGACAATCCGATCGGTCTCTACGGGATCGCCAAGACTCTTGTGGGATATCTTGCCTCCTCGGTGGGGGCGCGCATCGATACGGAACATCCGGCCAGCCGTTTTGCTCTGATTTTTATGTTTTTCCACTTTCATCAAGTTGTTTTTGCGATCTCGGAGCGCGCCTTACTGAATCATCCAGCCCCTTTCTTCACGATACCGCTGTTACGCGATTCCCTGGTCACCGCCGGTGTAGGCGTGCTCATTTTCGCGGCTCTTGACCGTCTGCGACGCTCCTCCTAGCAGGAGTTCCGGCAATGGGTGCACATTGGGCGCACTCAGGAATTTAGTGGGAATGCGAGGGCGTCGATGAATTAGAATCGATGACCCCGGCCTATTTTAACCGTGCGAGCACATTTTCGGTGGTCCACAACTACGTAGTCGAGGCGCGCTTTGCAATGATTTTGCGGAAGCTCTCTTACGGCAGAATTCCTGGATGGCTGATTGGCGCCTTGCTGTGTGCTGGATTGTTGATGGGTGCCCGTACGGCTCAAGCCGATCCGGCCGCCTTCGATTTGGTGGGGCCGAGCCTGGAAGTGAACGTGACGCGAGGTGACAAAACTCTTCCGATAGCTGACGTTGCAAGCCTCCAATCGGGCGACCGCATCTGGATTCATCCAGATTTTCCCGAAAGCCAGTCGGTTCACTACCTGCTGATTGTTGCCTTCCTGCGCGGTACGACAAACCCGCCTCCAGAGAACTGGTTCACGCGAGCGGAGACTTGGTCGAAGAACGTGCGCCAGGAAGGAATCGTGGTGACGGTGCCTCCTACGGCGCAGCAAGTCCTACTGTTCCTGGCACCGGAGACGGGCGGTGATTTTTCCACTCTGCGTTCCGCCGTTCGCGGACGACCCGGAATCTTTGTGAGAGCCTCGCAGGATTTGAATGAAGCGAGTTTGGAACGTTCGCGCCTCGACAGGTACCTGAGCGAGATCAAACAAGTGTCCGATAGCGAGC
>DATDMO010000341.1:0-4740 GCA_036518755.1 Candidatus Acidiferrales bacterium
GAGCGTCGTCACCATGATCAGGTCGCGATAGCTGCGCTGGCGGCCGGCATTGCGAAATGCATCGGTCTCGCCGTGCATCGACGGATCGCCATTTCGCACCCGCCGATTGTGTCCGCTGGAGACGAGTTGCCCGCGCTTATCGAAAATCGCGGCACCGATGGGGATCCCGCCCTCGCTCAGGCCCTTGCGCGCTTCGCCTAAGGCAACCGCGAGCATCGCCGCATAGTTGAGTTCGGATTTCATTTTGCGCCGCCCGCTTTGATTTTTGATTTCCGGTTATTTCGGAGGGTAGGACTCGCCCCGCCTTGCAACGCTTCAGCGCTTTCTAGCCAAGCCGTGTACCAGAGATCGAGCAGCATTTGCGCGCCGGCGGCGAGTCTCTGTTCCGTGAACTTCACGGCTTCCGGCGTTCCGGCTCCATTGAAACTTCCGGATTTATCCAGTTCATAGACTTGCTTCACAAAACCGTGCGACGCCCAAAGGTATTTTAGATAGTCGCCAAAAGGATCGGTCAGTTGGCGCGGCGCTCCAACCATCGAAGCAAAATCTCTCGCGGTAATCGTGCGGTTAACGAAATCATTTTCGAATCGCCAGTGAATGCCGCGTTGGCTGGTGAACCCTTCGGGATTGGCGCCGACCCATCCATCGTACTCAATCGAAGTGTGCAACGGCTGCGATCCGTCTGCGACGTAGTGCCCCAGCCAGCCCGCGTAGAAAATCGCATTTTGCTCCACCGGCCCAGTGTCTTTTCGGGCTTGCTTCAAGCTTCGATAATCGCGGAACGCCACCTTGAGCCGTTCGAAGATTTCCATGGTGATGTAGGGTTGCAGGCCCACATTCTCAGGCAGAAATTCGTCTGGATTGTTCCGCGTGGCCGCCCGTTTTGCGTAGAGCAACTTGTAGAACTCATAGCGTCCCTGCGGAAGCTTCCCCAAGCCTTCGATTCGTTCCAGGTTGATAAAGTGATCAGGACTCTGGGCACTATTCAGGGCATATTCGGAAGCGCCGCGCCAACGGTCGGGCTCCGGTCCGAGATACGCGATGCGCGCTACGGCGGAACTCGTCGTCAGAAAGGCCGGCATGGATTTGGGAATCTTACTCGCAGCAACAAAGTTTATGTCCGTGTGGCCCTGGTCGCCCCATCCAAGCGCGGCCGTTTGTCCAAACACCAGAACGATCAAAAACAGCGAGACGATTGCTCTCGATGCGCTGTTGCTCGTGCCTTTCACGATGCTCTTCCTTTTGTCACGCGGGGTATGCGGCTAAAATGTTATCCGAATCGCTTCAAGTCTAGCCTGAAATTCATATATAAGGATGCGAATGACCCGCCCTTGCGTGTATTTGTCGAGCCTAATCTTAGCCTGTCTGTGCGGCGTGCCTGCCTTCTGTCAGTCGAAGACGCAAACTCCCCGCCATTCCGGGCAGGCGACATCCGAGCAGCGCACCGCGCATGTCCTGGATAGCGCGCGGGCGAACCCGCTTGACCTGCGCGCATTTCTCGTGGGCATGCCCAAGGGCGGGGACTTGCACATGCATCTCACCGGCGCAGTCTACGCCGAGTCGTGGATCAAGGAAGGCGTTGAAGATCAGCTCTGCGTGGACATTGTGTCGATGTCCTTCGTCCATGCGGCGGCGGGGAATGCGACTTCAGGCGCTTCGTGCGACAAGGGAGACGTTCCCGCGGCGCAGGCTTACAAGGATCAACACCTCTACGACGCGCTGATCGACGCGTTCTCGATGCGCGGTTTCGTGCCGTCCGCCGGCGTCACGGCTCACGATCACTTTTTCGACGCGTTCGATCGCTTCATCATCGTGAACGGGAGCCACGCCGGAGAGTGGCTCGACGAAGTGGCCACCCGGGCCGCGTCGCAGAACGAGCAGTATTTGGAAATCATGGTCACTCCTCCGTTCGATCGTACCGCCGACATCGCGAAGAAGCTCGGATGGCACGCCGGTCAGCCATTCGGCGAATTTCGCCGGCAGCTTTTCGCTCAGGGCTTGCGGGGCGATGTGGCCGTGACCCGCGCCTATTTGGATCAGGCCGAGTCCATGCGGAAGGCGCGTGAGCATTGTGGCGAATCGGTGGAGACCGCCGCGTGCAGCGTTCAAATCAGGTACATCTATCAGGTCCTGCGGGCGTTTCCCCCGGAGCAGGTTTTTGCGCAGACGCTGCTGGGTTTTGAGGCGGCTTCGGCCGATCCGCGCGTGGTGGGTATCAACTATGTTCAGCCCGAAGATGGCCGCACCGCCATGTCGGACTACGGCTTGCATATGAAGATGCTGGAATTCCTGCGCGGTGTCTATCCCAAGGTGCACATCAGCTTGCACGCCGGTGAACTCGCTCCGGGCTTCGTTCCTCCAGACGGACTTTGCTGCCACATTCGCCTGGCCGTCGAGCAAGGGCACGCCGAGCGCATTGGCCATGGCGCCAGCGTCATGTACGAAGATCGCCCGTACGATCTGCTGAACGAAATGGCCGCGAAGCATGTGATGGTCGAAATCAATTTGACCAGCAACGATATCATCCTCGGCGTCGCCGGGAAGAACCATCCGTTCCCCATTTACCGAAGATTTGGAGTTCCGGTCGCACTCTCGACGGACGATGAAGGAGTGTCGCGCATAGACCTGACGCATGAATACGTGCGCGCCGTGGAAACCTACGGACTGGCGTACGCGGACCTGAAGCAAATGGTGCGCGCCAGCCTCGAACACAGCTTCCTGCCCGGAGCCAGCCTCTGGCGGGACCGCGACCGCTTTGGCCGTCCGGTGGCGGCTTGCGCGCAAGATTCCTTGGGGGCCCAGCACCGTTCGCCGACGTGCACTGAGTTTCTTCAATCGAGCGAACGAGCGCAGCAGCAATGGGAGCTGGAGCGCCGTTTTTTGTCATTTGAGGCGTCCCATTAATCTTCTTTGTCTCACTCCGCGACGTTCTGGGTCCATCAAATGGCAGATGGCTTGCGAGAAGTAGGGAAACTGGCGCTGGGCGTGCCTCGCGCCACGCAAGAGCTGGAGGAGTTAAATGCAAGATATTGCAGGCATTGCGCCAAATGAGGTTCAGGAGACCGGCATCCGCCGAGGGCTTCTTGAGGACATTGCGCTGAAGACGTTGTACCTCAATGGTGAAATGTCTTTGGTCGACCTGAGCAAGCACATGTGCCTCAGCGTGGGCGTAATCGACGAAATCTTCCAATTCTTCCGCAAGGAACAGCTCTGCGAAGTGAAAGGGATGGTCGGGGGAAGCCATCGTATCGCAGCCAGCAATCAAGGGAGGTCGCGGGCTGCAGAGCTTCTGGCGATCAGTCAATACGTCGGGCCGGCACCCGTCTCCCTTACGGATTATCGCTCGCGAGTGGCCGCGCAGACGATCCAACAGACGGGGATCCAGCCCTCTCACCTAGAGAAGGCTCTTCACCCCCTGATTCTGGATGCCCCTTTTCTTGCGCGCCTGGGTACAGCGGTCGTTTCCGGCACCTCAATTTTCTTGTACGGTCCATCGGGAACCGGAAAGACCAGCATCGCCAGCTGCATCCCCGCCATTTATAACGATAGCGTTTGGATTCCCTACGCCATCGAGGTCGATGGACAAATCATCACCGTTTACGATCCCGGCGTACATCGCGAGTGCGGGGAAGCGGTCTCCGAAGACACGGACAAGCGCTGGGTTCTTTGCCAGCGGCCGCGCATCCTGACTGGAGGTGAACTGTCGTCCGAGATGCTGGATATTCAGCTCAGCACCTCGAACCGTTTTTATACCGCTCCTCTGCAGATGAAAGCCAACAACGGTGTGCTGATTCTGGATGACTTTGGCCGGCAGAGGATGCGGCCCGATGAGCTCCTCAACCGTTGGATGACTCCTCTGGATCGTCGCGTGGATTTTCTAACATTGCCGGGTGGGAGGAAGTTCGAGATTCCCTTTGACGTTTGCGTCGTGTTTTCAACCAACATTGACCCGCGCGAACTTGGCGATGAGGCGTTCATTCGCAGAATTCCAAACAAGATTCGTGTGCCCCACGCCATGCCGGATCAGTTTATGGAGATCTTTCGGGCGGAGTGCAAGATGCGCCTGGTCGAGTGCGAGCCGGGATTGCCGGAGCATGTGGTTAAGGTCATCACGCAAGAACTTAAGCAGCCACTCAGTCAGTGTTACCCGCGTGATTTGATTAATCAGATTTTCTGGAATGCGTCCTATCTCGGCGTGGAACCGAGGCTAACGCGAGATGCACTGAACAAGGCTTGCCACGACTACTTCGTATCAACAGAGAAGAGCTAGAAGCTTTCGCTGGGGCGACGTCTTCGTCGGGCAGAACCGCCTCGCTTTTTTGGCTCGATCCTTCCCCCATCCCCCCATCGCTCCAATCGGTTCCATCGCGAGTGTCGGACCATTTTCAGCCTCGTGCTTTTTGCTCATCGTCTAGTCACGTCAGTCCGCGGCCGCCGGATGGGGTGTTGCAACAGGCGCGACCCGCGCGGAAGCAGCTCGCTTTCTCATGAGCCGACGCTCCGCGAACCACCTGACGCCAAAGCTGAATGGCACAGCCGCAATGATGTCGATGAAGTAGTGCTCTCCGCCGGCTACCGGAGCGAGGACCATCAGAATCGCGTAGAGAATGAACGCCCATCGCCAGCGCCAGTCTTTGACTCCCAGGGCCAGCAGGAAAGCCCACGCAAAGTGCATCGACGGAAAGCAATTTCGGAGATGGTTTGACCCTACCGAGACTAAGTAGTTTACCGACGAAGGGA
>DATDMO010000342.1:0-9913 GCA_036518755.1 Candidatus Acidiferrales bacterium
AGAATCTAAAGGCTATTGCCAAGCGGCTCGACCGCAAAGTGAAAGACCTCGTCGTGACCGTGCTCGACAGGCCGCGCCACGAAAAGCTGATCGCGGATATCCGAAAGACGGGCGCGCGCATTCGGTTGATATCAGATGGCGATCTTTCGGCCGGAATCAGCGCCGCTGTTTCGGACATGGGCGTGCACGCCGTGATGGGCACGGGAGGAGCTCCTGAGGGTGTGCTCACCGCCGCGGCGCTACGCTGCCTAAATGGCCAAATTCTGGGCCGGCTTGTCATAACGACACGCGAACACCGGGAGCGCGTTGCGAAAATGGGCATCAAGGATCCGAAGCGCATCTACGATACGGCCGAACTCGCACCGGGCAAGAAGATCATCTTCGCCTGCACGGGCGTAACGCCCGGAGGTCTACTGCGCGGGGTTCGATTCTTCGGCGGGGGAACGCGCACCCAATCGCTCATCATGACGTACGAAGACCGGCAGATTCGCTTCATTGATTCCGTGCACATCGAGAAGGGCGCCCAGGACGTGCGCGTACGTTTCTATTGATTCGGCGGCGACTCAGCCGGGGGGCGTTACGCGCGCCCCCTCGCCAAGCGATATGTGAGGGGTTGAGTTCCGATGTCTTGCTAGCGGTGCATTGCGGCACTCGAGTGGCTGCCGTGGCTCGAGGCATGGCCTTGGCTCTGCCTTCGAGCAATCTGGGGCACTCGTTCTGGTGGCTGAGGTGCTAGCGGGCGCGCGATCTGATTTGTGCTCACGTGCTCGCTAATCGCTTGCAACCTCTTCAGAATCCCCTGCCACTGCGCCCAATCAAGCTGACGCAAGAAAGGTCGAAGCCCCTGGATAAACGGATCCTCCAGAACAGTCTCTCCATTCGATTCGGGCACGAAGAAGCGGTTCAGGCCGACACCCAAGGCTTCGGCAATCTTCTCGAGAGTGCCAAGACTGGGCGTCATCTGGCCGCTTTCGATCCTCGACAAATATGAGCGAGAAACGCGTGAGCGAGCTTGTAGCTGGCTCTGCGTCATGCCGCGCGACTCTCGCAACTGTCTGATGCGCTGGCCAATATTCTCCACGGTTTCGCGGTTAGGCCAGTTCTCAAACAGTTGGCGATCGTCCCCCGGCAAATCCTGAGGCGACGGCGTCGGAATGACGAACGTCACCCGCGGGGGCAGCAAGCGCAGGCAGCGTCGACAGTTGCCTGTGCGTGTACGGTATTGAACCAATCCGCAAACTTGACAGCGGATTACTTCGCGATCGAGCTCCATGTTAGTTGCTATGCCATCTTTTTCCGCCACCGGTCTCCTCGCAGACTATTCCCGGCGATGCGAAAGGGGAGAAACTCACGAACGAACGAGGGAAGGCAGGAACTGGCGCGCGAGTCATTCTCCATAGAGTGCCAATTCGTGTCAAGCCCTAATTTGTCGTTTTGGCTGGGGCACACAAGTTTAGCCTTATGCTCCGCTGATTGCAACGCGGCAGGGAGTCTCGTCGCCTCTCCGGCTCGGCGGCGACGAGCATCCGTATGCACGCGTTGGAGATCTCATCCCGTCAGGCCTCTGCAGGGGTGTGCTATGATCACGGACGTTCTTTCTTGAAATTTCTTGATATCTTTTCCGGGGGATTGGGTGATTAGATGGGGTAGGATCGCAATTTTCTTTTTGGTCGCGGTATGCATCGCTCCGCTGTTCGCTCTGGCGGGTCTTCGTGAAGGAACAGTTCCAACAGTACCTAGCATCCTCGCGCAACTGGACACTGTGGCCAAAGATTTCCACAGCCTTTCCGCAAGCGTCGAACGCACCAAGGTGACCGTCGTGGTGAACGATCGATCGACGGAAAACGGCACGGTCCTCGTAAGAGGCGACAAGATGTTGCTTCAACTGAAAGCCCCGGACGAACGCACGATCCTCAAAACCGGTGACAACCTTTACATCTACACCCCCGGGCTAAAACGCGTTGAGGAATACAACCTGGGCAAAAATCGAGACTTAGTGGACCAATTCTTGCTTCTCGGATTCGGGACAAAAGGCGCGGAATTGAAAAAGGGCTATTCGATCAAGATAGGGGGCGAAGATAAACTAGACGACAAGAAGACTGTCGAACTGGAATTGACGCCGAAATCGGAGTCCGTGCGCAATCAAATCTCCAAAATCCAAATTTGGCTGGACGAATCGACGTGGCTTCCAGCCCAACAACGGTTCGACGAGGCAGGATCGGGGGACTATTCCATAGTCCGCTATTCGAAAATCGTTCTAAATCCGCGCATTTCCGATTCCGAGTTCAAACCCCACTGGCCAAAGGGAACCGAAAAGATCAAACCACAGGGCTGAGCGTCTACTCTCTGGCCTTTTCCCGGCGTGCGGCAGCAACTTCCTTAGGCAAAAGATTTCGCTTCAGCCTGAATGCCAGCGTATACAAAGTAGTTCCCATAGCCCCGCTTCGATTTTTCTTTCCCGCGAACCGCGGTCGTATTTGGAAGCACTATGAGAATGTTTTCATCGGCTTTCGAGTGTTGCCTCAAGATGAACCTGACAACAGAATGAGCCGCCATCCGATTTTTCGGTGTGAAAAACTTGTGGGAAACGCGGCTGGGTTGATCGAAAATAAGGGGGTTACACTATAGGGCACCAGGAATTGGCGGCGGGTTGACGCGCCGCGTCACCTCCCGCATATTCGGACAACCGAAACTAGGGTACTCATTCGGCAGTACTTGGGGGCGTGTTATGGGAGCTCTTCCGCAACGTGATGTTCGGCCCGTTGTTTCGCCGATACGCGAAGTCGAAAGCCACACACAGTCCGTAACAGCCATTTCGGGAAAACCTGGGCCTCGCCGCTTCGCTCGCGTTCCCACGCACGCCATAGGTGTAGCGGACGAGCGCCGACGCTACCCGCGAGCTTCGCTTTCGCTGCCCTTACGCCTCACACGCATCGGCGATAAGGCCGAACCCTTCCCCGTGACACTTGTGACCAGGAATATCAGTTCCAGCGGAATCTATTTCCTAGCTCCTCGCGAGATGGAGCCGGGCATGTCCATCGAGCTGGAAGTTGCGCTGGTGGATCGGCCGCTCGGCTGTGGCCGCGTCCAGATGTGCACCGCCGCTCATATCGTACGCTGCGAGGAAACGGATATGGCAGGTTGGAAAGCATACGCCGCCAGCTTTGACGATTTTGCTCTCCAACGGGACGATTCCCTGCCGAGAAACCATAACCGCTTCTAGCTTCTAGAGGCACCGCCACAAAGACGCAAAGTCTTGTCGTCCGGGACGCACCGACTGTAGCGAAATAGTCTCCTCTGGGCCAAGCATATTCCCGCAGCATTCGCATCAACACCTCGAAGCTGTTCCCTTCTGCTACCATCCCATTGTGATGACCCATCGCATATTCCCAACGCGAGTTGTTCTGCTCGATTGGGATGGAACCCTTCTCGATTCATACGCTTCCGATAGGAACGCCTACCTCGCCATGTTTCGCGCCCTCAAGATCGAATGGGGAGTCGCAGAGATCGAGCGCCACTATTCTCCCGATTGGTATCGCGTGTACCGGGCGGCGCGGATTCCACGTTCGAACTGGGCGCGTGCCGACCGGCTCTGGCGAGCCGCATACCGAAGTCAGCGTCCGTCCCTGCTTGCCGGCGCACAGAAGGTGCTGCGCGAACTGGATCGGCGGTTCGATCTCGGCTTGGTGACGAGCGGCAGCGGGGCGCGTGTTCGCAAGCAGCTTCGGGAATTTGCTTTTCGGGATTACTTCCACACTTGCATTTGCAGCGAAGATGCGCCGCGAAGAAAGCCGCATCCCGCGCCGATCCAGCTTGCACTCAAATGTATGAAAGCGCAGCCGGATGAGTGCGTGTACGTGGGCGACGCGCCGGAAGACGTCGAGATGGCACGACGAGCGGGCGTGCGCGTCTTCGGCGTTCTGGGACCGTTCCCCACGGCGATTCGCTTACGCGCCGCGCGTCCGGACTTGCTGCTGCGCTCAATCCGTGAGCTCCCCAAGCATTTGACTGCAACGTCATCCTGAGCGTCAGGAAGGCTCCAGGTCCACGGCTAGTCGGGCCTGGGAGACAGACCTGAGGATTTTCCCCGCCTCCGTAGAAACACGGGTGGGAGCGCAGGCCTTCAGGCCTGCGAATAGGGCGTCAATTCAGATCAGGGCTTTAGCCCTGGGGTTTCCACCGCCGCGAAAACCCTCCACTCTAGAGAGGCGAGCTACATCCGAAAAAATGACGCTCTCGATCAAGCTCACCGTAGACGATTTTTCTTTACACCAACAGGTACTTGCGGGAGACCACCCCCCGGTGTAAAGATTTTCTTCGTATCCTCGTACTGCGCCAATATCCAACTTTTTGAGCGCCAGGGTCTCAGCGATCGCCGCAGACTCCTGACTTCTAACCTCTAACTTCTAATCTTCCGCCTAAGGCTTCTGCTGAGACGAGGATTCACCTGAAGGGTGAGGCGCGGGCGACGATGAAGGACCGCCTTGTGTGGGTCCAGTGGCGGCTGCGGGTACCGGGCCTGGGCTGAGTTTGAAGTCCGTTGCCCGAACCACCAGGCGCAATTGAAGCGGTTCGGCGTTCGGCTGATCGACGTAGTCGTCGGAGGACGTATACGTCGGCAACCAATATTTGCCCTGAAAGTTTTCCCGATAGGTTTCGAAAAGGCTGAAAGGCAGTTTGTTCCCCATGCCTGAAAGCTCGCTTACAAATTTGCCGTAGGTCTCGACAATCGCCAGATCGTGATCGTCGACAAAAATGACCCCCTGGAAAAGGCGCTGCGTCCGGCTCAGCTGCTTGGGCTTCACCTGAAAGACGTAGGTGTTCAATTCATCCAGCTTTTGCTGGCCAGCATAGAGGAAATCGTAGTTCCCAATCTGATCGGTGGTGAGAAAAAATAGCGGCAAGCTGACGATCGTCCGAACATCCTCCAAGCTGTAATTGGTTACCTTCAGGGTTGATTGAGGCTGCTTCGTGACACGCCAAAGCCGCTGGCCATCGGGCCGCGTGTATTCGTAGCCGGTGACCGTGAATTTCCCTCCATTATCCGCAAGTTCCTCGATGCGAATTGTTTCCGTGAAATCGTACTTGCCGTAAACGCTCTTGGCTGCATCCTCATTTGCCGCGAATCTTTGGATGATCTCCTGGGCCGGCAGCGGCGGAGGGCCGGGATGTGGCACGGATGGAATTCGCTTCACTTCGAACTTCGGGGGAGGCGCCATCGGGCCTTGTTCTTGCGCACATACGGAGAGAGCGACCGTCGTAATGCCGACGGCGACGAGTGCCCCAGCGAGAATGACTCGCTTGCTGACCAAGCTCATTTGAAATTTTAGATGCGTCTTGCGTGCGCAGCGTTGAACAAAGTGCGCCCCCTCCCGCGAAAATATCACAGACCTGCGAACGTGATCGCAAAAAGACGAAACGCAAGGCGTAAGGCTCTGCTAAAATCGCGCACTCGCGCCCAGTAGGCAACCGGTTGTGCACGAAAGAAAGAACGCCAAACGCTATTACGTGAGCGGGGCTGTGCAGGGCGTCGGATACCGTTATTTCGCGGAACGCGTGGCGGCTCAGTTGGGAATAAGCGGTTATGTGCGGAATTTGCGCGATGGGCGCGTGGAGGTGTACGCCATTGGTCTGGCGGATTCTCTGGCGTCCTTGCGCCGGTGCCTGGAGCGCGGGCCGGTCGGCGCTTCCGTGGAAAAGGTGACCGAGGAAGAAACGCCCATCGATCCACGGCTCGAGCGCGGTTTTTCGATTGAACACGACGCCTGAAAAGAAGAGGAGCTAATGGACGACCTGAAGAAACTGATCCGCGAAATTCCTGATTATCCAAAACCGGGAATTCTGTTTTACGATCTGACCACGCTGCTCAAGGACCCGCGCGGATTCCACTCGCTCGTCGACAGGCTATGTAGTCACTATGAAGGAAAAAAGATCGACATTGTCGCCGGCATCGAAGCGCGAGGATTCATTTTTGCGCCCGCGCTGGCATACCGGCTGGGCGCCGGTTTTGTTCCTCTACGCAAGCCAAAGAAGCTGCCTTGGAAAACTGCATCCATAACCTATCAGCTGGAATATGGCAGTGATTCGCTCGAAATCCATGGGGATGCCGTTCAGCCGGGTCATCGCGTCCTTGTCTGCGACGATCTCCTGGCAACGGGCGGCACTGCGGCGGCCGCAACCGGTCTTGTTCGCCAATTGGGAGCCGAAGTAGTGGGCGCGGCATTCGCGGTGGAGTTGAATTTTCTGCAGGGGCGCTCGAAACTGCCGGGCGTCGATGTGTTTTCGCTGCTGAAGTACGACAGCTAGGATCAGGCTAAGACCCGAGCGCGCGCCGTTGGCGAACAGCTTCAAAAAGCATCACGCCCGCCGCCACAGACACGTTGAGCGAGCGAACCGGCCCACTCGTTGGAAGGGAAACAAGAAAATCGCAGCGCTTCCGCGTCAGCTCGTGCAGCCCTTCGCCTTCGCGTCCAAGAACGATTCCCACTGGCCCCTTCAAGTCAACCTCGTTGTAGCTTTTTTCGGCGCGCTCATCCAGACCCACCAACCAGTAGCCCGCTTCTTTGATTTCTTCCATCGCGCGGACAAGATTCTTGACGCGTGCAACGGGCAAATGCGCAAGCGCGCCCGCGGAAGCTCGCTCGACGGTATCGCTCAGGCCGGCGGCGCGCCGTTCCGGGATCACCACGCCTTGCGCCCCGGCGGCCAGCGACGTTCGCACGATTGCGCCAAGATTATGCGGATCCTCAATGCCATCCAGCAGGACCAGCAATCCGTGAGCATTTTTGGCTTGCAGCAAATCCTCGAGCTCAATAGCGAGCTTGGCAGCGGCGAGCGCTGCGATGCCTTGGTGTTCGCGCGTGCCGGCAAGGCGGTCCACTTGCTGCCGCTCTTCGAAGCGCACCGGCACACCGTGCGATTTCGCCAGCCGGACGATTGTCTCCACGCGGTCTCCGTGCCGTCCTCGTGCGATCACGATTCGGTCCAGCGCGCGCCCTGCCGCGAGCGCCTCTTCGACCGCATGGAATCCAGTCATCCAATTCATGCGTTGGTTTCGCTTCAGGAACTGCGGGCTGCTTAGTGCTGGCGAACGGTTGCAATCGCATGCGCTGCGATGGCTTCCCCCCGCCCGATTTCGCCGGTGCCTTCGTTGGTTTTGGCTTTTAGGTTGATTTCGCCGGTTGTAATGCCCAGGGATTTAGCCAGGGCAGCGCGCATCGCCGGAAAATACGGCCCGAGCTTTGGCCGTTCGCAAATCACAACCGCATCGGCATGAACGATTCGCAACCGCCGATCGACCAGCATTTTGCGAACCTGTTCCAGGAAAATTAGGCTGGAAGCGCCCTTCCACTTGGGGTCAGTATCCGGGAAGTGCGTGCCGATATCGCCGAGGCTTGCCGCTCCCAAAAGCGCGTCGCACAGCGCGTGGCTCAGCACGTCGCCGTCAGAGTGTCCCTCGGAGCCTTTCTCGAACGCGACTTCGACGCCGCCGATCATGAGCTTCCGTCCCTCGACCAGACGGTGCAGGTCGTATCCGATGCCAGAATAGGTCATCCTAGAGGTCCGTTCGCACGATGCTCACGATTTCACCGCTTGGCGTTCCTGTTCGAGGTAGAAGCGCGCGAGGTCCATGTCCGCGGGGCGGGTGATCTTCAGATTGCGTTCCGAGCCGAGCACAACAAACACATCGTGTCCCAGGCGCTCGACGAGCGCGGCTTCATCCGATGCGGTCACTCCATCTTCCTGAGCCTTGCGAAAGGCATCGCGAAGCAAACTATAGGAAAACACCTGCGGCGTTTGCGCCAGCACGATTCGTTCGCGCGGAATCGTCGCCGAAATCAACGCAACATCCTGCGGCAGGCTGGCGCGCTTCACTTCTTTCACCGTGTCGATTGCGGGAATGCCCAGAATGGCGGCGCCGCGCGAGCGCACCTCGGCCATCAAGCGCTCGATCTGCTCGAGCGTCACAAAGGGACGCACCGCATCGTGCACCACAACAATCTCCGTAGAGGGATCCACTTGCGCCAGAGCATTCGCCACTGATTGCTGGCGCGTGTCTCCGCCATGAATCACGCGAGCGGGCCGCCCCAAGGCCGCCTTGGCTACTTTGTCTTCCAGGAAGACGACGTCATCGGCGCGCGTGGCTATGAAAAAGTCGGTGATGGCGGCGCAAGCTGCCAGCCGTCTCAACGTGAAAATAATCAGTGGCATGCCGTCCAGCTCGAGGAATTGCTTCAGCTGGTCGGCGCCCATGCGCGTGCCAAGTCCCGCTGCGGGCACAATTGCGGCGATTCGGCTCATCGGAGCGTCATCCTATCGCAATCCGCGCGTTCGGGGCGAGACAAACGGTGTCTCACCTTCTAAGAGCGGCCGGATTCGGGATAGAGCGCGCGCGGCGGACGTTCCCCGCCACCGGGGGCGCTTTCGGGGGCACGGCTTCCTTGCGGTTCCGCCGAGGCGGCGCCACGCTGCGCTGGTTCGCTGCGGTCGTCGTAGCGGCCGAAAATCATTTTTCCGGCGGTAGTCTGGTGGACGGACGTCACGCTGATGTCGACGGTCTTGTTGATCATCTTGCGCGCTCCGTCGACCACCACCATCGTACCGTCGTCCAAATACGCGACGCCCTGATTGTATTCTTTGCCTTCGCGCAGGATAAAAACACGCATGCTTTCACCGGGCAGAACCACCGGCTTCAGCGCGTTCGCCAGCAAATTCACGTTCATGATCTCGATGCCCTGCAGAGTCGCCACCTTGTTTAAGTTGAAGTCGTTGGTCACGACCTTTGCATCGTAGCGCTTCGCCAGCTCGATCAGCTTCATATCCACTTCCGCAATGTGCGCGAAGTCGTCTTCGGCGATCTGCACCTCGAGGTGCGGCATTTTCTGGATGCGCTGCAACACTTCGAGCCCGCGGCGGCCACGCTGGCGCTTCAGCGGATCGGCTGAATCGGCGACAAGTTGCAATTCGCGCAGAACGAACTGCGGAATGATGATCGTGCCGTCAAGGAACAGGGCCTCCGCGATATCCGCCACGCGGCCATCGATGATCACGCTCGTATCCAGCAGCTTGAACGAATGCTTGGTGTTGCGCTCACTGCCGAAAACGCCGCCGAACGCTTGCAGGTTCAGCATGTCTCCCTTGTTCGCGCCCAGCACCAGGCCGATGTAGGTCATCACCAGGAAGATTCCAAGGCTGAAGAAAGACCGCGTGCTTACCGGGATCGTGGTGTGCGTAAAGATCAGGGAGATCAAATATGCGCCGAGAATCCCAAGGATAGACCCGATGGCGGCGCCAATAAGCCTTCGAAGACTTGCTTTGCGCAGGCGCAGCTCGAAAAGAACCACGGCGATCGCGAATAGAAAGCCTGCAACCGCGCCATACGGCCCGGCAAGGTCAAACGGCCGAAAGTGATAGCCGGCGGCAGTGCAGATGATCGTGAAGATTGCGCGAAACGCCAGCATATCCCAAAACGTGCCCACGCCATCACGGTAGCTACGCGAAATCACGGCTGGCTTTGAACGCGGCTGGCTTGGCACTACATCCGGGGAGATTCGCCCGGGAAGATTAGCAGGGCGTGGCATCGTCGCACCTTATGAAATATGAAAATAGGGCCTTCTTCGACCCTTGAATTTATTCGCCTACGATCGATAGAGCATCGTTTGGCGCTGGATATAAATTCGACTTCACTGCAATCGAAATAGTGGCCGTAGTATAACACCACACCACGCAAATCCAAGCGAACCTGCCGTGGCGCAGGCACTCTTGCCTGCGCAAGTAAATAGCGATCGGTAAGCCACAGCAAAGAGCGGCCGCGCCACAGCAAGCCGGGTGGAAGCGCGAGCCTTCAGGCCCGCGAAAAATGAGGCTCGGAGAAGGGGCTTATGGCCCTGGCCAGCTGAGGCGCGACCGACTT
>DATDMO010000343.1:0-3308 GCA_036518755.1 Candidatus Acidiferrales bacterium
GACGATTGCGGAGTACATCTGCGAGCAGAACAATCGGAATTATGTGGATCGGAACGGCAAGGCGGGAATCAATCTGACTCCTCCAACGCAAGCAACGCCCGAGCCCAAATGAAATTGGCGGACTTAAATCGCGGAGGCTGCAAGGCATGAAACCAATCACCAGGTGCGCAGTGCTGGCGGCAATTTTGCTCTCCGGACTTGTTGCGGCCGCGGGTGCTGCGGCCCCGCATCACGGCTTCGCCGTCTTCGATACCTCGAGCCAAAAGACGATCACCGGCACCGTGCACGTCTTCCAGTGGACCAACCCTCACACCTGGGTCTGGATTGACGTGCCCAACGGCAAGGGCGGCATCGATACGTATGGCTTCGAAGGAATGAGCCCCAATTATTTGGAACGTCGCGGCTGGACGCGCAAAACCCTGAAGCCGGGTGACACAATCACCGTCACCTATTTTCCCCTCAAAAATGGGGAAAAGGGCGGCAGCTTTCTCATCGGCAAGCGCCCCAATGGCGAAGAGCTGCGCATGTTCATCAGCTCTCCCACCGAAGATCACTAGCCCCGGAAACGTGAACGCTGGCAAGGGCTATCGCTCCCCCAGTTCCGTATGGTATCCTCTACCGGTTTTCATACTCCCGTACGCAGGAAGACGCCACACCGCGCCCAGGCCACTCGTTGATTTTTTCTGAAGGCCCGAGCGCCAATGTGTCTCTAGCATCCCGCGTGCGATGAGCATTGAGGATGGCCACCGAAATGTCGAGCCCAGCTGCGACACCGAAAGCAACTGAGTTGCGCCTCGCCCACTCTCCCGATAGCGACGACGCCTTCATGTTCTACGCACTCGCCACGGGAAAGGTGCGCCTCCCCGGAGTGAAGTTCACGCACATTCTCTCCGATATCGAATCTCTCAATAAGGCTGCGCACGAGGAAAAGTACGACGTCACTGCCGTCAGCTTCTACGGCTACGCCTTTGTCGCGGATAAATACGTCTTGCTCGATTGCGGCGCCAGTTTCGGCGAAGGCTATGGACCGATCGTGGTCGCCTCGCATCCCATCAAGAAAAATGATCTCGCCGGACGCAAAATCGCCATTCCCGGCACTCTCACCACTTCGTATCTCGCATTGAAACTCTTCGAGCCGAATGTGGAAACCGTCACCATGCCCTTCGATAAAATTCTGGACGCGGTTCAGGCCAAGGAAGTGGAAGCGGGCCTGCTGATCCACGAAGGGCAGTTGCTTTTTTCGCAGATCGGATTGCACCGCGTGGTGGATTTGGGACAGTGGTGGCAGGAATCCACCGGCTTGCCTCTTCCGCTGGGCGCCAATGCGATTCGCCGCCGGCTCGGACCCGAGATGGGCCTTCGGGTCGCGCGCGTGATCCGCGATAGCGTCGGCTACGCCCTCGAACATCGCGAGCCCGCTGTCGAGTACGCCTTGCAGTTTGCGCGCGACATGGATCCTGACCTCGCCGACAAATTTATCGGCATGTACGTGAACAGCCGCACCCTCGATTACGGCGAAGACGGACGCCACGCCGTCCGCGAGCTTCTCGCCCGCGGAGCCGCCGTTGGCCTCGTCCCCTCTTCTTTCAAAGTCGAATTCCTCTCCGCAGCCGCCTGACACTAGCGCGGTGGTCGGTCGTCATTCCGCCTGCCCTGACGAAGGAAGGGAGCGGAGTGTCCCGCGTCTTTGGTTTTGCGCGAAGCGCCGGGAAACGGAGTCCAGGAATCTCTCTTGGATGTACCCGTTCGGCAACGCCATCACACTTGCTCTGACACGTGTGGAGTGCGGAAGCTTGCTTGTACCTAGCTTCGAGGGGCTCCCGCTGTTTGCCACCCGCGCTTGCCCCGGGCGTGCTCCTCGCATTCTGCACGCGGCACTCGCCACACTATTGACGCCGGGCCAATTTCCACGGACCATAGTTGGTCGTCAAAGTACTCTGGGGGGCGGATGGAACGCATTCTTTCCACTTACTTGTACGCGCATCAGCCCCTCGCGCCTGCGCTCCTCGCATCCATCAGCCACGCCGGAATTCACAACCTCGAAATTTTCTGCGCCGCTTCGCATTTCAACTACGGCGATCCTCAGGCGGCGCGCGAACTCGCAAGCGCCCTGGAAGAATACGGAGTGGCGGTGCATTCATTGCACGCGCCTACCGATCGCGACGCAGCGGGAGGAAGAGCCGGTGGCGTCACCATCTCCATCGCCGATCCCGAGCGTATCCGGCGCATCGAAGCCGTGGACGAGATGAAGCGCGCGCTCGATGTTGCCGAGAAAATTCCGTTCCGCTACTTTGCGCTGCATCTCGCAACCGGCCGACAGTCAGCCGATCCGCGCAAGTTCGACGCGGCCTTCAACTCGCTCGAGCACTTGGCGATCTTCGCGAAAGAGCGCGGCGTCACAATCGCACTGCAAAATACTCCCAACGAACTTGGCTCTCCGTCTTCGTTGGCGCAATTCATCAAGGAAACGCATCTGCACAATGTGGTCTTCTGTTTCGATATCGGTCACGCGCACATCGAAGGCGGCGCCATCGAAGGCTATCACCTGATGCGCGACCGGATCGCTTACGCCCATGTCCACGACAACCACGGCGAAAAGGACGAGCACCTTCTGCCCTATGAAGGCACGATCGATTGGGACGCGGCCCTCGTCGCATTTTCCGGCGCGCCCGAACCGCTGCCGCTGGTGCTCGAGCTAAAAGAAACGGCTCCCGGCGCGCCCACGCTGGACCAGATTCGCGCCAGCTTCGATAAACTGGAAAAGCATCTCGACGAAAAGGGCGTCGGCGTGTCCCGCAATTGATCTTTCCCGACTAACTATGAGCCAGCAAGCCGAAGCGGCCATTCCCGTAATTTCTATCGAGCGCGCGCAGGAACACATCGGGCGCTCCGTAAGGATCCGCGGCTGGCTCTACAACTTGCGCGAATCCGGCAAGCTGCTTTTCCCGATTTTTCGCGATGGCACAGGAGTAATCCAGGGAGTCGTCTCACAAAAGGAAAATCCTGCGGCCTTCACCGCGCTCAAGGGACTGCCTCAGGAATCCAGTGTGATAGCCACCGGCGCCATTCAAGCCGAGCCGCGCGCCCCCGGCGGCTGCGAAATGCACATCACTGAAATCGAAGTCGTGCAGCGCGTCGCCGACTCCGAGCCGTATCCCATCCAGCTCAAGGAACATGGCGTCGATTTTCTTCTCGATCGCCGCCACCTCTGGATTCGCACCCCGCGCCAAGCCTCCATTCTGCGCATTCGCGCCGAAGCCATTCGCGCCGCCCGCAATTTCATGGACGACCAGGGCTACACGCTCACC
>DATDMO010000344.1:0-12596 GCA_036518755.1 Candidatus Acidiferrales bacterium
CTTCCCCTGCACCCCATCCCCCAACCGAACAAGTAGTGTCCGTGGCTCGCACCGCGCACCCATCGCCGCCCCGCATAGTGTCAGGGATGCCCCCAGTCGCGCACCGCGCACCCATCGCCGCCCCGCCCCACATCGCCACCAGCCACCGCTGTTACCCCCCCCCGCGAAGTAATTCTTGACTTCCGCTAATGCTTACTATGTTGCATAGAGACTCGGGCTGGTCGTTGGCTGGCTCAGAAAATGGTCGTTGGCTGGCTCAGAAATGGTTCGCTGCTTCACAGATTAAGGACAGTGTGGCCGCTGGCGCAGCCTTGGGTGGCCGGCGGAGAACCCGAATCAGGCGAGCCTAAGGTTGAGGTCCCGGGCATACGAACTTCTGTACTGAGCATTTGGGCGTTGGAGGCAGAGGTCGTCGAGTGAGCCGGATTCGAGGCTGCCTGGCTCGTCGATGCGGGGATGCTGCTGGCGGCTGCTCCGTTTGCCGTGGCACTTACCAAGGCTGGTGCTTTGGTAGCGTTGGCCGAGCCTGTCGCGTTGAACTCGCCAAGCGGTGATGAGAGGATGGCGAGTTTGTCCAAGAGCCGCGAGCCGTGCGACGCGAGAAATGGAAGCGCGCTAAGGGTGCGTTCCTGAAGGTAGCCGGCAGGATGGAGAGCGTCCAGGAGGATGCGTTGGTGGCGGTCGAGGACTCCGGAACGAAAATTGATGGCGCGGGCGACCTTGGCTTTGAGCTGGGTGAACTGGTGGAGCATTTTCTGCTCAGAGGCGCGAAGAGCGTCGACCAAGGTGGGATCGAGATTTTTCAGCGGCTCGTCATACTGGGTCAGCAAATCACGCAAAGCGGTTTCTCCCGCGTCGAAGCGGTTGGCCAGATCCCCGGGCATGAATTTTTGTTCCATTTTCGCTCGGAGGCGCTGCGACCCCGCGAGGATATCGCGAAAATCGAGCTCGTATTGTTCCAGAAAGCGAGCGATGGGAGGCTCGATGAGTGTGAAACTGGCGCGCGGAAGAATCGCGGGCATACGTCCGATGAATTGTTTGTAGATAAGGTTGGACTGAGCGAGGTAGGTGATTTCGGCTGGTCCTGCTACGTAAGCCGCCGTCGGAAGAAGCGAATCCTGCACGACGGGACGGAGCAAAGCGCTGGGAGTGAATGCGTCTGGGTGGTCCTTGAATGCAGAGGTTAATTGTTGGTGAGAAAGTTCTGCTTCTCCGACAAGAAAGTTACCGTTACGGCGGCGTAAAGGCTCGCGACGGCCGTCGAGGTTATAAAACAACAGAGTTGTTTCACGGGTGACTTTTACCTGAGCGTGAAAGCCGGCGGATTCAAGTTCATTCGATCGAGCCAGCAGAGCGTCGCCCAGCGAATCGGCTTCGTCCAGCGCGCGAAGATAGATTGGCGCGGCGAGGCGGTGCAAACGGACATCGAGTGGATCGATGAAAATGATGCCGCGGCCAGCGAAGAGGCGAGCCATCAATTTGCCAAAGGCTGAGCCGTAGGTTTCGCCTCGCGTGTAAGATTCGCGGAGGGCCTGGGCGGTCTGGTCGGCAAAGGGGCCTTCGAGAGTTTGGGTCGCTGCAGCTACGATCGCTTCGATCTCATCACCCAGCAGAATTTCGCCGACCCGGCGCCCTGCATCTTCAGGTCTGGCGCCCAACTCGTAATGGACGAGCCCCTCACGGGTGTTCCAATCGGAGTGATGAACTTCCGCCAGATCGTGATCCTCTGTGGCCAGCCAGAAGATGGGAACCGCTTCGGTTCCGCGGCTTGTGACTTCCTCAGCGATGCGGATTGCCGAGATGGCTTTGTAAAAAGTGTACGCGGGGCCGGAAAAAAGTCCGGTTTGCTGGCCGGTGACAATGGCCACGGATCCCCGGGCGAGACGCTCAAGGTTGTGATTTGTCGCAGGGTCGAGTTCCCTGCCGGCGCTGAATTTCTGGTTCTGTTCGCGGAGAATTTCGGTGACCTGGCGGCGAACATTGGAATCGAGACGGACTTCGCGCGCCGCGGCGTCAATGCCGGCGAGCGTTGGAGGGTGTGCGTAAAAGGAAGCGACTCGGGGAAAATCTTCAAGAAAGGTTGAAAGGAGCTTGCTCGTGTGAGGGATTTCGCGGAAGGAAAGACAGTGAGACTCCATGGACGAAATTATGATACACGGGGGCTCGAACAGCGGCAACTTCGCAGCGTGTCAGTTCAGAGTTGAGGGTCTAGAGTTGACAGGCGACTACGTCGAGGCGCTGAGCAAGTTTTGAACACATTCCGCCAATTTGCCCATGCCATCGGCTTTATCAACCATCGCATCGACGTTATCCAGCGAAGCGAATGCCTTGTTCACTGCTTCGCTATACATGGTAAACAAAACGATGCGCACGCCGGGTATCATGTCTTTTAGAGCAGAAGCCACGGCGATGCCGTTCGTCCTGGGCATTGCAAGGTCCAGGAGAACCAGTTCGGGCTCGAGTTCACGGGCTTTTTCGATGGCGTCTTGGCCATCGACGGCCTCGCCGCAAACATGAAAATTTCTCTCGGCTAGATAATTGTGAACGGCCTGACGAACGTTGCGGCTGTCATCTGCGATCAGAATTCCCTGGGACATTATCGCCTCCCGGCGGGGCTTCGACGCCTCCTTCACGACAAACCTTAACAGCGGTCTGAAGGGGCGGATATAGGGTATTTGCCGTAGCTCATTTTTTGAACGGAGTGCGCTCTCGATCGCCGCCGGGCTGTGAAACCGCCCGATCCGGAAGAGCGGCACCCGTGGTCACTACCCAGATTACAAGTTCCAGCCACAACTCTCGCACTTGAACCGTTGTTCGGGCTTTGCTTTGGATGCCGTGTTTCCGCAGCGGGGGCACTTCATTGTGCAAATGTGAATCATGAACTTTCTCCGAAAATTCCCGGTCAGGACGGTTCGTTTGAATGCCTGCTCAAGAAGCGTTGCGTTTGGGGGCAAGAAGCGAAACGCCCGTTAGGTAACCTCGGCCCATTCTTCCGACTGCTTGACTTCAAATACTTCTTCCCGTAAGCGAATGAAGTACTCGCCGGGGGAAACCAGAGCAAAACGAGCCATTCGATCCTTGGCTTGACTGCGACCTCTTACCGCAGCCACCCACAGAGGACCGCCGGGAAGTATTTTGAAGATCTCGAAGGTGGAATCCATGACGCCCTCCCGACTTATGGAGAGCATTTCCGGTTCCACGGGTCAACGAAGAGGTTAGTCTAAAGAAATCAACGAGTTGAGGAGTCCGAAGGTGACCCAGGAACTCAAAAAAACATGGCAATGGCGGTACTTTTTCTCAGTGAAGTGGTCGGTACGACGTACCAGCACTACCCTTAGAAGTTGAGTGCCGGCTATCCGCAGACAACGCGTTAATCGGCCACTTAACGCTACTTCTGTGGGATGATGCCGGGACAGCAGTGGCTGTCTGGGTACCGCTCGTGGAGGAGCGGTCGCCCCTCACTCAAATTTGTAGATTGCGAGGAAATATGAAGGCTCTCGTCCGTTTGCTGACGCTTGTGGTTTTGGCTTCGCCGGCATTCGCGGCGCATTCGTTTCACGTGGAGGATATGCAGAAGCTCTCGCGCGTAGCAGGACCAAAGGTGTCGCCCGACGGGAAATGGGTCGCATTTACCGTGACGCGCAGCGATGTGGCAAAGAATAAAACCGTGGCGAACATCTGGATGGTTGCCGCAACGGGCGAGAAGCCTCAGCAGATGACCTTCTGGGAGCAGGGATCGAACAACAACCCTCATTGGTCGCCGGATGGGCGCTCTCTGTACTTCCTCAGCACGCGCGTCGATAACAAGGCGCAGATTTTCCGCCTGCCAGTTGGAGGCGGCGAAGCGGAACAGATCACAAAGGTTCCCACAGGTGTCGAAGATTATGTGTTGTCTCCGGATGGAAAGACGATCGCCATCGAGGCGAAAGTGTTCCCTTCTTGTACCGACATGGCATGCAACGAGAAAATGGCCAAGGAGCGAGCGGATAATCCGGTAAAAGTCCGCGTGATCACGGAAATGCCGTTCCGGAGGTGGGATACGTGGGTGGACGGGCTGCGCAACCACATTTTCGTGATGCCGTCTGATGGGGGAACGGCAAGAGACATCACGCCGGGCGATGTCGATTCCCCGACCTGGCAGGAAGAAGGAAGCGAGGAAATCGCGTTTTCTCCCGACAGCCGCGAAATTTGCTTTTCGCGTTTTGTCGAAAATGAAGCGCTGACTGGAAACAGCGACCTTTTCGTGATGCCGGCGACCGGCGGAACACCGAAACCGATCACGATCAACAAATCCACCGACCGGACTCCGCTGTATTCGCCGGACGGGCGCTATATAGCGTACAGCGCCACGCTGCGGCCGATGCAGGAAACGGATTTGGTGCGGCTGTTTCTCTACGATCGCAAGACCGGAGAGCACAAGAATATTTTTGAAGCCGCGGATCGCTCTGTGGATTCGTACATTTGGTCACCGGATAGCGGCGCTCTCTACGTCACCTTCGAAGACAAGGGTGTGGAACCGCTGGAGCGACTCGATATCGCCACGATGAAACTGACGCCGCTCGTTACTTCCGGCAGCTCGGGCAGTGCGGACATTTCGAAAGACGGATCGTTTCTCGTCTTTTCCAAGACGGATTTTTCGCATCCCGCAGATTTGTTCCGGCTGAATCTTCCGTCAGCGACCGGCGCGGCGCCCTCGCAGCTGACGCAGATGAACGCAGACATCGTGAAAGACATCGAGTGGGGCGAAGCCTCGAGCTTCACGTTTCCTGGATGGAATGGCGAAACCGTGCAAGCGTGGGAGGTGAAACCTCCTGAGTTCGATGCGAAGAAGAAGTATCCCTTGCTGCTGCTCATGCACGGAGGACCGGAAAATGCGTGGGACGACCTCTTTCACTATCGTTGGAATCCACAATTATTCGCGGCAGATGGTTACGTGGTAATCATGCCGAATTTTCACGGCTCATCGGGCTACGGCTTGAAATTCATGGACGCAATAAAAGGGCAATGGGGAGGAGCGCCGTACGAAGATCAAATGAAGGCAGTCGATGTCGCTCTCACTTGGCCCTATGTGGACACCACGCGAATCGCGGCGGCGGGTGCGAGCTACGGCGGCTATATGGCGAATTGGGTGGAGGGGCACACGGACCGCTTCCGGGCCATTGTGTCGCACGACGGTCTGTATGACCTTACGACGATGCTGTATTCGTCGGATTTTGTGGGCGGGGCGATGCAGGAGTTCAAAGGCACACCGTGGGAAAATCCGCAGGCTTTGATCGATCAAGCGCCGGCCACATACGCGAAGAATTTCAAAACACCCATGCTGATCGTTCACGGCAGCCGGGATTATCGCGTCCCTCAGAGCCAGGGATTCGCGATGTTTCAGGTGCTTCAGGCGCAGCATGTTCCATCGAAGTTGCTGTACTACGAGGACGAAAATCACTGGGTGCTCAAGCCTGCCAATAACATCTTGTGGTACCACACCGTTCTGGATTGGCTGGACGAATGGGTGAGGCCAGATCGTTTGGGATATGAAAAACAGCTCAAAGCGGCGTCCGCGGGAATGAGCGGTGGAGCACACGAGTAATCGTCTTTGGAAGATAGAACTGCCGCGCATGCCGGGGCCACGAGGGACCTGAGAACTCCGGGCTTAGATCGCAGCGGAGAAATCGTGAGGAAACGTATCGAGACTGGATTGCTGATAGCGCTCGCAGCTCCGAACGTGGTAATGGCGCAGAGCGCGATCAACGGGACTGTGGAAGCTTGATGTTGGCGCTCTTCCCTTCTCCACAAGAACCAGCAGCGGTCACCAGAAGCGCCGCTGCACACAATCGCTTCGTTGCTTTGTCTACTCTCCTTGGGTCACCACTCTCGGATTAGTGGACCAGATTACTTTTCCGGTCGGGCCGTACAGTTGCAAGACGGGGTTGCCGTCTTTGATGCTGAACTCGCCCTTGGTTACTCCGTTCGCGTCGGTAAGGACAAACGCCCCGGCTTCAATCAGCTTGGCACGCTGCGTGGGACGCGGCCATTCCTGCGCGCGAACGCCAATCGCCAATAGCGACGCCAGCGCGAGCGTCGCCAGCACGCCGCCGATCTTCCAGAAACGGTTTTGTCTTTCGAGCTTTGCGATGCGGTTCGCTAACAGTTGCAAATCCGTGGCCGGGTTGTTCATGCGTCTCCTCCTTATGGCTGATTGGCTTCTACGGCCGAAAGCTTAAGACGCATCGTAGACGGGAAAGGAAGCTCGGGACGTTTCGCGTCGCTGGAGGCGGGCGGCTGTGGCAAGATGACGACGATTCGCGGGCGAGGTGAGCATGAGCACGTACGTACTGGTTCACGGCGCGTGGCACGGCAGCTGGTGCTGGAAGCGCGTTCGCAAGGCGCTGCAAGCGCAAGGGCATGAAGTCTTCACGCCGACGCTGACGGGGCTCGGGGAGCGATCGCATCTACTTTCGCCGCAGGTCAACCTCGAAACTCACATCGCTGACGTAGTGAACCTGATTCGTTGGGAGGAGCTTTCGAATGTGGTGCTGTGCGGACACTCGTACGGCGGCGCGGTTATCAGCGGAGTGGCCGACCGCGTCCCCGAGCGGATCGGCGCGCTGGTTTATCTGGATGCGTTCCTGCTCGACGACGGCAAAAGCGTGCACGATGAGCTGCCGCCGGGCCAAAGGAGCATGCAACTGGAGGGCGTGAAACTCCACGGCGAGGGCTGGAAGGTGCCGCCCATCCCTGCGGCAGGATTTAACGTGAATGCCAGAGACGCTGCGTGGGTAGACCGTCAGTGCACCATGCAGCCTTTGGCGGCTTTCGAACAACCGCTACGGTTAGGCGGAAAAATGGACGCCGTGAAGGACGTGACTTTTGTGCTGGCGACGGGGTACGAAGGGTCGCCGTTCATGCCGTTTTACGAACGGGCGAAGGCCAAAGGCTGGAAGACGCTCAGCATGGCGTGCGGCCACGACGTTATGCTGGATATGCCAGGAGAACTCACCACAATTCTGCTGAATGCCGCGCTTCGCGCCGCGTCTTCAGGCGTACCGCTGGCCGAGCATCCCTAGCGAGGCCCGGAACCGCACTCCGTCAGGAACGTTGCTGGTAAAGGCCGATCACGTTTCCAGCGGGATCGCGGAATCGCGCAGTAATCTCGGGTGCATCGGCTCCGATTGGCTGCACAATCTCGCCTTTGTTGGCAATGATGGCCCCAATTGTGGCGGCCACGCTATCAACCATCACATAAAACAGAAGGCCGGGCGCCGACGAGGGCGGGCGCCCGAGCACCCATGTTCCGCTCACTTCGCCGACGGTGTCGTCAAAGGAGGTCGTACCGTCGCCGCGTTTCAAGATCTTCCAACCGAAGACCCGTTTGTAGAAGTCAGCCGAGCGTTCGATATCGGTCGCGGGTATCTCGACGTAGCAGATTTTGCCGTTCGCAAGTGTGGGAGGCATTGGTGTTCCTTGAAGGCGCTGCCAGTCTAACGAGCAACCCCATTACATGGCAACTCAGGTCTGCCGTTCGTAAAAGCGCAGTGGAGGGCGGCGATTCGGAAGCGACGAGGTCAGTGTGAACGCGCGAGGCGATGGAGAGGAGCATCGCCGAGGCGCACGAGCAACCAAGTCTTGTCCAAGCCGGCGCCCAGGCGACGGTAGAACTTGATCGCTGAGGTATTCCAATGGAGGACGTTCCAGGCCATCTGGCTGCAGCCTTGCCGGATTGCGACTCGCGCCAGAGCGGACATCAGCAACTTGCCCGCGCCTTGGCCGCGCTCGTCCGGCAGCACGAAGAGATCTTCAACGAAAAGGATGGGGCGGCAGGCGAACGTCGAATAGGTGAAATAGTAAAGCGCGAAACCGATGGGGCGCCCTGCTTGTGTGCAGATCAGCGTGTCACAGTAGCGGCGGCGGCCGAAGCCGTGGCGGCGGAATCGCTTTGCATTCGGGTGAAACCACTGGAGCAGGCGCTCGTATTTCGCGAGGCCTCGGACCAGCCCCAGGATAACAGCAGTGTCGCGCGGCGTGGCGCGGCGGATGCGCAGCGGCGCGTTCCTTTGCCGACTCTTCAGCGGAGTTACCAACAGATTTCTAGACGCGAGCTTCCTCGGCCGCAAAACGAGGTTCCCCGCTAGACTACCTGCAACGAGCTTCGCCTTCTTCATCGAGGGAGTATAAGGCAATTGCTTGAGGCACAGCAGGAGTCTCTTGTATTGACAAGATTATCGGGCATAGGAAGATAAAATATCGCGAGCTATCAGCAGATTTGGTGGCTCGAAGCATAGGGAGCGGGGTCGACAAACCTGGCCCGCGACTTCGGGAGAACCACAACGCATATCAGAGGCATCGCCCGCGCCACCCGGCCCGCAGCAGGGGGCGTGGCTGTGCTGTTCGTGCTGATCGCGTGCGGTGCGGCTCGCGCGCAGGATCAGCCTCCAACTCCCCCGAAGCAGCAGTCCCCCGCCGGCTCGGAAAACCCGCCCGTAGTGGTTTCTGTTGAGCAGGAGCAGACTCAGAAAAACCCGACTGCGCCCTGCGTCCAGCCGCCGCCCATCGTGCGATGGCAGGACTATCAGGGCCCGTTTGCGAAAGTGGTCGGCGCGTTCGGCCGGAAGTTGGAACGCAAGTCGGCCGTACCACCCCACTACAAGCCGGGAGCGAAACTGTGCACGCTGGAAATCAAAGACAAATTCCGATTGTTCGTTGACGATACGATCGATCCGATCACGGTGGTGAACGCCGCGTTTAATGCGGGACTTGGTCAGGCGCAGAATAGCGACCCTTCCTTTGGGCAGGGGGCGGCAGGTTACGGGAAGCGGTTTGGCGTGAACATGATTGATCAAGCGCAGTCGGAATTTTTCAAGGACTTCGCTTATCCCACGATATTTTTCGAGGATCCCCGCTATTACCGCCTTGGCCAGGGCTCGACGCAAAGACGATTCCTGCATGCGCTGGCACATGCAATTGTCGCTCATCACGAGGACGGCACGCCGATGCCGAACTACTCCGAATGGCTGGGAACGGCGAGCGCCGTTGCTCTGAGCAACGTATATCATCCGGATAACCGGCGAGGGTTCGGCCCAAGCGCGCAAAAAGTCGTCATTGGTGTGTCGCAAGATGCTGGCTTCGACGTGCTCCGCGAGTTTTGGCCCGAGATTGCGCGGAAGTTCAAGTTGCCTTTTCGAGGCGAAGAGCAAGAAGGCGCCGCCGCGAATTCACCCGAGTAGCGACGTCTGCGGGCCTGGGTTCCGCGCGACGATCGAACATCCGGTCTGAGGAAATGGCTGCCAAGCGAGAGGATTCGCTCCTGTTAGCACTCGGGCACGCGGTCAAGGGCCGTTGGTTGAGTGCGTAGCGCCGGATGTGGCACATTCGAAGCGTGCTTCCTGCGCCGGTCGTAGATATATTTGTGTTCCTCTTCGGGCTGCTAATTGGCAGCTTCCTGAACGTTTGCATCATCCGCATCCCGGCCCGGAAGTCGATTGTGATGCCGGCGTCGGCGTGTCCGAAATGCGGCGCGCCCATTCGTCCCTATGACAATATTCCGGTGCTGAGTTGGCTCTTGCTCGGCGGGAAATGCCGCGCATGCAAGGCGAAAATTTCGGGAATGTATCCGCTCGTGGAGCTGTTGACGGCGCTGCTGCTCTTCGGATGCTACCTAGCGTTTGGTTTGACCACCGAGGCGTTGAAGTGGGCCATATTTTCCGCGCTCGTGATCGTGCTCGTGTTCACGGACCTGCGAGAGAGGATTTTGCCGGATGCCGTGAACTACACCGGATTCGCGTTGGGGCTGGCGCTGAGTTTTGCAACCCGCCCCACGGATGGAACGGCATTGTGGGTAGCGAATCGAATGCTCGACTTCCCTCCCCCGGCGCCGGTGATTTCCTTCGTGGATGCGCTGCTGGGTGCTGCGCTCGGCAGCGGTTTGCTCTGGCTGGTCTCGGAAGCATATTTTCGGCTGCGCGGGCGCGAAGGAATGGGGATGGGCGATGTGAAAATGATGCTCTTCGTCGGTGCATTCCTGGGCGCAAAACGGACGCTGCTCACGATTTTTGCCGGCTCGCTGCTTGGCAGCGTCCTGGGGCTCGCGTTCATGGCCGCGCGCCGGAAGGATTCCAACTACGAATTGCCCTTTGGGACTTTTTTGGGAATGGCGGCTCTGCTGGTCGTCTTTTTTGGAACACCGGTGGTGAGCTGGTATCAGTCGATACTCTTAGGGCGATGATGAGCGGAAGTGTAGACGAGCGATGAACGCGACAGTGCCCATGCATCACGCAACCCTTCCAACGGCGGCCTTAGTGTACGCGATTGCGACGTTCACAGTTCTGATCGTGCTGTTGCTCGTGCTGATTGTAATGGCGCGGAAGTTTCTGCGCGAGAAAGACACCGCGCGCGCAAAGGACTGGTCGGAGGCCAAAGCGGACGTGGCGAATGCCTCGGCTTTCATGACGGCGTCGATGCAGGGCGTGATTGAGAAGCTGCGCGCGCAGGAAAAGGAGCTGGCGCGGCTGCACATGCTGGCGCAAGAACGGGCGCAGGAATCGGAGCGGCTCACGGAAGAAGTGACGCGGAACATGCCGACCGGAATGTTGTTGGTAAACGCAACGGGTGCCATCAGCTCGACGAACCCGGCGGCAGAAGACGCGCTGGGGCGAAGGCCGGTCCGATACCGGTCCTACAAGGAAATTCTAGGCGACGACTCGGGCCTGGCGCAGATGCTCACCGCCTGCTTGCGCGACGGAAAGACTTTTCAACGCGGCGAAGTGGAGCATCTCACCGATGACGGCGAAGTCCGGCACCTGGGCGTGACTATTTCGCCGATCTACCGTCCCACACGCGCGGCCGTG
Source organism: Candidatus Acidiferrales bacterium (assembly GCA_036518755.1). Classification (GTDB taxonomy): domain Bacteria; phylum Acidobacteriota; class Terriglobia; order Acidiferrales; family UBA7541; genus Palsa-295. The sequence goes on from DATDMO010000344.1 coordinate 10,839, forward strand.
CGGCCTCGCGTTTTAGGGGGGTTGCAGCAACCGGAGATGAAGGTGAGCGGCGCTTTGTGTTTGATGAGCGATCTGACGGAGCTCACCGCGCTGCAAAAGCAGATTCGCTGGAAGGAAAACCTGGCGGCGCTCGGAGAAATGTCCGCGGGCATCGCGCATGAGTTCAAAAACGCGCTGGCGACGATCTCCGGCTACGCGCAGATGATCCGCAGCGAGTCCGCGCCGGGTGAAACGCGCGATTCGGCCGAGCGCATTCTGGATCAGACGCGCGCGCTAACGCACGTCGTCACGGAATTTCTGCGTTTCGCGAAGCCTCTGGAAATCAGCTACGAGACGGTGGTAATGCAGCCGCTGGTGGAGCGCGTAGCCCAAGAGCTGCGTGAGTCTCGGCCCGAGTGCGACGTTATTTGCGAGGGCGCGTATGTGGAGCTGCCGGGTGATGAAGCATTGCTTAGGCAGGCGCTGGTAAATCTAGCGCGGAACGCCGCTGAAGCGACTCGGGATGGCGCGGCACGCGGACGCGTCACAATCTCGGGGACCGTCGAGGAATTGGGCGGTCGCAAATGGCAGCGAATCTGTGTGGCGGACAACGGGTCCGGCATTCCAGAACACGAGCTACCGAAAATCTTCCTGCCCTTCTTCACCACCAAATCCGAAGGCACCGGCCTCGGTCTCGCGGTGGTTCAAAAAGTGGCGCTGCAGCACGGCGGCAGCATCGAAGCCCGCAATGCTGCCGGCGGGGGAGCCGAATTCCTCCTGTGGTTACCTTTGCGGCAGGAGTCTTCGCCGTCGCTCTTCCTCTCCCCGCCGAACCGCATCTAAACTAAGTAGGCAATCTTGGTGGGTGCTGGCGTTGCGAGAGAGTTGGAAGGAGGCTTGGCCATGCGCAAATTGGTGCCGTTAGCCGCAGTGGCGATCGTGCTGGGGTTCGCAGGTGGCGGACGGGGCCAGGAGTCCAACCCGGCATCCTCCTCCGCAGCGGCGCCAGCGCAAACATCTGCCTCGCCATCCGTTCCACAAGATTCACTCGCAGAGGCTGCCCGCAAGGCGCGAAAGCAAAAGAAGGAAGAGCACACAACTCCGCGGGTGTTCACCAACGACAACTTGCCCACGTCGGGGGGAATTTCGACGGTAGGCCAGGCGCCCGCTCCGGCGCCGACTCCGGCCGCACCAGGATCGGCAACTCCCACCGGCAAGAAGCCCGGAACGACTGCTGCGTCACCCGGAACTGACGAAACCAAGTGGCGCGAGAAGTTCGCCGCTTTGAAGCACAAACTCGAACAGGACCAGCAAAATCTCGACATAGCGCAGCGCGAACTGGGCACCCTGAACACGCAGTTCTATAGCGACCCCAACAAACAAATGCAGCAGCAACTCACGCGCAGCGACATCAACGACAAAACCGCCCAAATTGACAAATTAAAGGCTCAGGTCGCCGCTGATCAGCAAGCCATTTCGGACGCGCAGGACGATCTGCGCAAGGCCGGCGGCGATCCCGGTTGGGCGCAATAGAAGTTCCCGCCAATGGAACCCGTTCTCCTCGTCGAAGATAAGACCGAACTACGGGCCATGCTCCGCAAAGCGCTCGAGCGCTGGGGCTATGCCATTGAAGAGGCGCCGGATGGTCAAGCGGCGATTGATAAAGTCCGCGCCCGCCGCTACCTGTTTGTCCTCTCTGACCTGAAGCTTCCCGGACATTCTGGAATTGACGTGCTGCGCGAGGCCCGGCGCGCCGAGCCCAGCCTCCCTGTGATCCTG
>DATDMO010000345.1:0-5118 GCA_036518755.1 Candidatus Acidiferrales bacterium
AGGCTTACTTGCAGTTCAGCGGCGATCTCGACCTCGCTGGGATCGCGGCCCAGTCGCCCCTTGCACCGTGAGATGGCTTGTTCGAGCCGCCGGGCCTGCCGGCGCAGCGCGCGTGGACTCCAGTCCACGAGGCGGAGGCTGTCCAGGATCGCGCCGCGGATGCGAAACTCGGCGTAGTGTTTCAGTTGAACGTTTTTGCTCGGATCGTACTTTCGCACCGCATCCATGAGGCCGAGTATTCCGGCGTGCACGAGGTCCTCGAGCAACACTTGGGGCGGTAAACGGGTGTGAATGCGACGCGCAACGTATTGGACGTGCGGAAGGTGATCAAGCAGCAGCTTCTCGCACTGGACTTCATCGAGCAGCGATGTGTACATGTCTCGTTGGACATGCACGGCTGGGTCCAGGAAAGGCCGGACAGGATTAGAATTTTGTAAGATTAGGCGGTCGCGGCAAGCATGGCCAAATCTTCGGCGCAGATCTGGCGATTTTCCTCGGATAGAACGAAGGCTCGCTCAACGACGTGTTGCAGCTCCCGCACATTACCCGGCCAATGATAACGCTGCAACAAATTCACGGCTTCCGGACTGAAAGTCTTCCGCTCAACCCCCGACTCGCGGCAAAATCCGTCCAGAAAATGCTGCGCCAAAGGGAGCGTATCGCCGGCTCGTTCACGCAGCGGAGAAAGACTGAGTGGGAAAACGGATAACCGATAATAGAGATCCTCGCGAAACTGTTTTTCCCGGACACGCTGGAGTAAGTCCGCATTCGTTGAGGCGATCAGCCGCGCGTCCACTCGAAAAACGTCCGCGGTGCCCAGGCGCTGCACTTCGCGCTCCTGCACGAAGCGGAGAAGTTTCGCTTGCATGCCAAGCGGCAATTCGCCCACTTCATCCAGCAAGAGCGTCCCGCCGTGCGCCGCATGGATGCGGCCCAGCCTGGATTGAAAAGCGCCCGTAAAAGCGCCGCGCGTGAAACCAAAGAGTTCGGCCTCCAGCAGGCTTTCCGGAATCGCAGCGCAATTTACAACTACGAACGGTCCCTTGCTCCGGCGGCTGAGGCTGTGGATGCCGCTGGCGACCAGTTCCTTGCCAGTGCCGGTTTCGCCGACGATCAGAACCGCCGTATCGCGCGGGGCCACCAAGCGCGCAAGACGGCAAATCTGCTGCATTCCCTGGCTCGTTCCGATCATTCCAGGCAGAGCACACTCGCAAGATTCCGCCGATGCCAGCGTTTCGGTGGCAAGTTCGAAGGGATAGCGCCTGTAAACGGGCGGGCGATAGACGGCTGCCGAGGTACGCTCCGGCTTCAGTATCCCCGTCTTCGCAGAGGCTTTGCCTGGCGCCGGGTATATGGCGCCTTCAACGCGCGCTGCGTCGGATTCCATCAGAACGATGTCTAGATTCGGATAGCGGCCGCGAAGAGTGGCCATCAGCTCCCCGACGTCCAAGTCTTCAATCCGCGGATCCAGCAGCAGCGTACCGAAATCACTCTTTTCGAGCTTCAGGAGAGCGTCCGCTCCTCCCTGCGCTTCCGACACGGACGCATTGGGGACAGCCAGCTTCCTGAGCATTTGCTCCCGAAGCGGAGCGTAGGGGCTGGCGACGAGAACCTTCCCTTTCAATTCCATCGTCAACATCCGCTGGCCTGCAGACATTCATGGCCTCCTGATATTTTTGTGGAGCACCTCTCAGGCGGCGAAATGGGGTTTTCGCGCCTGGAGTTGATAACCTACTCCTCGAACCGTGTGAATCAATTTCCCATCGCCTGGCGTATCCACCTTCTTGCGTAGATAGTTGATATACACGTCGACCACATTCGTCATCGTATCGAACGATAAATTCCAAACGCGTTCGACGATCTGCGGCCGTGACACCGGATGAGACGTATTGAGCATCAGGAATTCCAACAATGCGAATTCCTTGGGCGTAAGTTCGATCGGCCGCCCGGCCCGTATTACGCGGCGTTCCACGCGGCTTAGTTCAAGATCGTCCACGCGCAACACAGTTTCGGGCCCATGTCCGCCGCGCCGAACGAGCGCTCGAACTCGCGCCGCCAGTTCCGAGAAGGCAAAGGGCTTCAGCAGCAAGTCGTCGGCTCCGAGATCGAGGATTTGGGCGCGCGCTTCAGGTTTCGCTTCGGCGGCTAAGACAAGGATGGGCAATTGATCGTGGGAACGGGCCTCCCGCAGGGCAGCCAGGCACCTGGGACCTTCGACATTTAGATCGAGAATAGCCGCTTGGTAATTATGTTCCTTGGCTAACCGGGTGACTTCAACCACGTCCGCGGCCAAGTCCACAGAGTAGTGCTCTCCACCAAACTCGCGCTGCAGAAACGCACCGAGCGCCGTATCGTGCTCGGCCACAAGTATCCGCATGGATGCTCCAGCGGAAGGGGGAAATCACAAATAGTTTAGTTATTCGCAAATTTAGTTAACGCTGGAATTAGTGTCAAAGGAAATTCTGTTTCGAGAAATTAGATCGTTCTAGAAGTGAGAATGTTCGTACTAAGTTGACGAAAAATGTTGGTCTCCGGACAGGAAAGTGGGTCTAACCGAACCAAAAAATGCGTCGAATTGGAACAGATTCGCGCGACTCTTATGGATGCGTCATCTTCTCAGGTACGACAATTTGGTCGAACTCGTCGGCGGTGAGATACCCCAGCTCCAAAATGGCCTGGCGCAGGCTGCATTTGTCATGGTGAGCCTTGTGAGCAGCCTCCGCACATTTGTCGTAACCAATGATGGGGCTTAGAGCGGTAACCAGCATTAGGGAGTTGTTAACGTACTGCTCGATGCGTTGCAAATCCAGTTCCATCCCAGAAACGCAGTGACCCGCGAACGATCGGCAGGCGTCCGCGAGCAGGCGGACGGAATGCAGGAAATTATGGATGATCACGGGCTTGAAAACGTTCAATTCGAAATTTCCCTGGGACCCGGCAAAGCCGATGGCCGCGTCGTTGCCGAACACCTGCACGGCGACCATGGTCATCGCCTCGGACTGAGTGGGATTCACTTTCCCCGGCATGATCGACGATCCCGGCTCGTTTTCGGGAAGGCGCAGCTCGCTCAAACCCGCGCGCGGCCCCGATGCCATCCAGCGAATATCGTTCGCGATTTTCATGAGCGAAGCGGCCAGGGTCTTTAGCGCGCCGCTGGCGAAAACGAGTTCATCGTGCGCGGAAAGCGCGGCAAATTTATTCGGATGAGAGGTGAACGGCAGGTTGGTCAAGTCGCTGATCTTTTTGGCCGCGCGCTCCGCGAATTCGGGATGGGCATTCAGGCCGGTGCCTACGGCCGTTCCTCCAATCGCGAGATCGTAAAGCCCGGGCAGAATCTTCTCGAGACGCTCCAAGTCGCGGTCGAGCAGACTTACCCATCCCGACATTTCCTGGCCCACGGTGAGCGGCGTCGCATCCATCAAGTGGGTACGGCCGATTTTCACCACGTTCGCGAATTCCCGCGCTTTCGCATCGAGGGCGTCGCGCAATCCGGCAACCGACGGAATCAAGGCTTCAGCAACACGCGAGGCTGCTGCAATATGCATGGCAGTCGGAAAAGTATCGTTGGAGGATTGCGACATGTTTACGTCGTCATTGGGGTGGATGGGCTTCTTGCTCCCCATCACTCCTCCGGAAATTTCGATGGCGCGGTTGGAGATCACCTCGTTGGCGTTCATGTTGGTCTGCGTACCGCTTCCGGTTTGCCAGATGCGCAGGGGAAAATGTTCGTCCAATTTTCCGGCGATCACTTCATCGGCAGCTTGAACGATCAGGCGGGCCTTTTCACGAGGAAGCTTTCCAAGGTCCTCGTTCACGAGGGCGGCAGCTTTCTTCAGAATTCCGAACGCCCGAATCAGTTCGGGCGGCATGGTATCGCGGCCGATATTGAAGTGAATCAGCGAACGCGCGGTTTGGGCACCGTAGTAGCGGTCATTCGGCACTTCTATTTTGCCCATGCTGTCCGATTCCACTCGTGCCCCCGCTTTCGGTGCCGAAGACGCTTTGGCGTCCACGCTGGCTTCCTCCTAGACATATTCCGTCGCGCTTGAAACGACTTCCCGGGACTCAAACTTAGCATGATATCCGGCGATCGTCGCAGGAATCACCCGCGAGCCATCCAGAAAGAGTCATGGGCGCATCTTAGGCAAGCCGGCATCGCCGCCACAAGCGCGCCGGTTATCCGGTTATAATAGTCGGCTAAAGAATGCTCCTGAAAATGGATCGAGAGAGCGTCACCCGCCGGAAAACTCGGCGCGTAGATATTTGGCCGCTGGTCCTCACGCTCATACTAGTTGTCTGCACGGCCTTGGGGACATGCTTTACAGCGCGGGCGGATGAACCTTACGCACCCAGCCGCGATTACGACTTGCAGGATATTCGCACCCACCTGTGGTTTGACGGCGCCAGCCGCGAATTTCGCGGCGAGGTAACCGAGCGCGTCGCTGCTCTGCGGACTGGAGTCGTCGATTTCAAATTCGATTCGGTGGGCTTGAATATCAAGGACGTTACCGTCGATGGTGCGCCATCGAAATTCTCGACCACTCCCGCGCAGCTCATCGTCTCGCTCGCCCGCCCTACCACGCGTGGCGAGCGCCACGAAATACTGATCCGCTACTCCGGACAGCCCAAACGCGGCCTTTATTTCATCCTGCCAAACCAAGATTATCCGCACCAGCCCGCGGAAGTTTGGACGCAGGGCGAAGCCGAGGACACTCGCTACTACATTCCGATTTACGATTATCCCAACGATCGCACGACCTCGGAAATGCTGCTCACCGTTCCATCGAGTTGGATCACGGTTTCCAACGGGCACCTGCTGGGGATCAAAAGCGAAGCCGGCGGCGCAAAAACGTGGGACTGGAAACAGTCTGAGCCGCTTTCAACCTATCTGATCTCCGCGATCGCGGGCGAATTCGAAGAGCAGGACGATTCCTGGAACGGCGTCGCCTTGCGGTTCCTGGTTCCGCGCGGGAGCGCATTTGAAATTCAATCCACGTTTGCGCGCACAAAGCAGATGCTCGATCTTTTTTCCAGCAAACTGGGGGTTCGGTATCCTTGGGCACAGTACGCACAAACTTCCGTCGATGGTTTCACCGAAGGCGGGATGGAAAATACAAG
>DATDMO010000346.1:0-10380 GCA_036518755.1 Candidatus Acidiferrales bacterium
GCAAACCAGCGTAAGAAAGGTAAAACGGGTTTTGGGGATCAGCTCCCAATGCGCGGCGGGCAGGCAAAAGAGCCTCCGCGGGATTTCCTTCGCGAATGTGCCTGAGACATTCCTTGAAACATGCCATGCCGGAATCCGCGGGAGATACCGTTCCGAAGGTGGGGGACGTGGGTTCCCACCCTTTAGTGGCGGTCGGCTTCGAACTATTAGACATTGGACGAAACGTTAACGCGGCGAAGCGGCAGAGAAAATGGATCAAGAGTACCAAGACTCGACCTGTTCCATTTGCCAGGCGAAAGGCCCGTACCTCGCTTCACGCGGATACAAAGCGGCCGGAACCTGGCCCACTCGGGTCGGGCGGCTAAAATTGACGGTAGAAACGGCCGGGTGGTAAGTTGACATCCCCATGCGCGTGCTACTCGTCAACCTTGGCGCGGAGTCTAGCGAAGCAGTAAAGCAGGCACTAACCGGCCAAGGGTATGAAATCAGCGCGGCCGAGACGCAGGCGGTTGACGAGGTCCTCGCTCTTTCTCCCGAAGTGGTGATTACAGAAGCGACGCCCTCCGACCTGAGCTGCTGCGGTTTGATCAGCCAGATCAAGGCAAATCCGCAAACTCTGAAGATTGTGATGATCGTTCACGGCGGGGCGCTGGCACGCGCCCGCGCGCTGGATTTGGGCGCGGACGACGTGATTTCCTTTCCGTTTGAACGGCTGGAATTCGCGGCGAGAATCCGGGCGCAGTTTCGCGAGAGACAACCCGGGCTGGAGCTTGAAGGAAAGTTAAGGGAGGCCATGCAAAGACGGCAGGCGGCCGAGGCTGCCGTGGAAGCGCTCAGTGGCGGGCGAAGTGCCAAACGTCGCTACTGGTTGATTCCGGCAATTGTTGTACTGGGTGCAGCTGCCATTGTGGCAGGTATTTCAACGGTGATTTCGAACCGGCACAGCCGGAAAGAGACGTTGCAACTCAGAGCGGAAATTGCGCGGCTGAACGGCGGGCTCATGCAACAGGGAGAACTCCTCAAGCGTGTGGAACAAGAGCGTGCGTCCCTTAGCGCAAACACCGCTGAGGGAACTCGCGAGTCTTTGAAGGCGAAGACCGAAGCAATCCGCAAGAAGATAGCCGCGGGCGGCGATGCGGATAACCAGTCCCTGGAGAAGCAGCTTCAGGCGACGGAGAATCGCCTGAACCGGCTAGAGAGCGAAGGACGAATAGCGGAAACGATTGTTCACACGTACGGACCGAGTGTGTGCTTGCTGCACGTGGTGGTGGGTTTTCGGGATAAAGATTCCGGGCAAGTGATTCGTATCGCGACCGATGCCAACGGCAAGCCGCAGGTGGACGACAAGGGGATGATATCTCTCGAAACGGAGGGGACGGGACCACCGCTGCAGCTGGACGTCTTTGGCACCGGGTTTCTAGTGGGACGCGATGGGCGGCTGCTGACGAATCATCACGTTGCGGAGCCTTGGTGGGGGAATAAGGAATTGAAGCCGCTTCTGGATCGCGGGGCTGCGGCGTTTGCGGTGTCTTACACGGCGTACTTCCCCGAGGCCAGTGAGGGGATCGCAGCCAAGGTCGACAAGATTTCGCCGGATGCGGATGTGGCAACTTTGAAACTCCAGACCGCAGCACCGCCGCACACCGCAGTCTTGCAGCTCGATGACCGGAGCCAAGCCAGTGTGACAGGCGATCCAGTGGTGCTGATTGGGTACCCCACGGGAATCGATGGCATCCTGGCGCGCGCGGGAGGCGACGTGACAAGAAAATTGGCGGAAAACGCCCACGATGTAACCCAGATCGTTTCGCAACTGGCAGCGCAACACCTGATTCGTCCCACGACGACGCAGGGACACATTGGCGATGTGCTGAAGGATAAGATTGTTTACGACGCGGCAACAACCTCGGGTGGGTCCGGCGGGCCGCTCTTCAATCGCGAGGGAAAGGTGATCGGCGTGAACTTCGCGATTCTGACGGATTTTGGCGGGTCGAACTTGGCGGTTCCGGTGCGGTACGCGGACGGATTGGTGAAGTAGGTTTTCCGTTGCACGGTTACTTATCTCGCTGCTGACATCCAAGAGAGATTCCTCGACTACGTGTCCCGGCGCTTCGCGCGAGGCAAAAGCGCGGGACACTCCGCTCGGAATGACGCAGGCAGAATGACGGCGGAAGATGAGTAGCGGCTGACCTGCTTATGCGAGCGTTGAGGGCAGGCCGTACGTTCCCTCGACGACTTCGACGAAGTTTCTCTCCTCCCGGAGGATCAGGCGTTTGCTTTGTGCCATGGCGAAATTATCCCGCGCTTCCTGATCTGACCTTAGGCGAGTCCGGTAGGCCTCGTAAGAGGCCAGGCTATCGAATGAAATCAAGCCCCAAGCCACATCGTTTGTACCTTCGAGAGGAAGAAAGTAGCCGACGAGCTGGCCACCACATCGAGGAATGATGCGGCCCCAGTTCTCAGCGTATTTTTTGAAATCGTCCCTCTGGAATGGGTCAATCTGGTAGCGAATGAAGCAGGTAATTTTCATTTTGTCCTCCGGCATTCGGTATCACCGCTCGATCGAGTCGGCTGCGGTTCGCCGTGCTAGCGTTTCTCCTGTGCTGAGATCTAAGAGGGATTCTTCGACTACGTGTCCCGGCGCTTCGCGCAACACCAAAAGCACGGGACACTCCGCTCAGAATGACGTCCAGAGAAGGCCACGAGTTAGAGGACGCGGAGGACGATTTTGCCGCGGGTGTGGCCGGTGGCGTTGGATTCCTGGGCGGCGCGAGCTTCCGCGAGCGGGAAAACCTTTTCGATGACCGGCTTCACTTTGCCCGAATCGACGAGCTTGGCGATTTCGGCCAGCTGCTCCGGATTCGCCTGGACGAAGGTGTGAGCACAGCGCACTCCGTGCTGGGCGGCCTTCTCAGGGGATGGAGGCATGAGAATGGAGATGTAAATCCCACCCTTTTTGAGGGTCTGGTAACATCGGACCTCGGTTTCGACGGTAATCGTATCGAGCACAACATCGACATCGTGAATTACGTCCTCGAATTTCACGGCGTTGTAATCAATGACTTCGTCCGCGCCGAGCGACCGCAGAAAATCATGATTTTTCTTCGAGGCGGTGCCGATCACGCGCGCGCCCTTCAACTTCGCAAATTGGACGGCGAAGGTGCCTACGCCTCCCGCCGCGCCGTGGATGAAGACCGTCTGGCCGGCAGCAAGCTTCGCGGCGTCAAAGAGCGATTGCCAGGCTGTTAAAGCGGCGAGCGGGATGGCGGCGGCGTTTACGTGGTCGATGGATTTCGGCTTGAGCGCGACTTCCGACTCCTTCACAACGATGTATTCGGCATAAGAGCCGTCGCGAGAGATGTCTGGGCGGCTATAAACCTGGTCGCCCGGCTTGAGGCGGTTAACGCCAGGGCCGGCGGATTCGATTACGCCGGAAACATCCCAGCCGGGAATGAAAGGCATCTTGTATTTCAGACGCTCTTTTGCGAAGCCCTGGCGAACCTTCCAGTCCACGGGATTCACACCGGAGGCATGGACGCGGATCAACACTTCGCCGGAGCCAGGCTCCGGGCGCGGAGCATCCTCGTAGCGAAGCACCTCAGGGCCGCCATATTCGTGAATGCGAACCGCTTTCATCGTTGCCATCACCGATCTCCTTCGCTCGAGTGAATCGACTTGTTCGCTGGAGCCGTTTTCGGCGTTCGATAATAGCAGCTACCCTTTGATATGCGAAGCGAGGGAGCGTTTCCACGCGAGCCTGTGTTTGGTGAAATAGATTTTATTGAATCGGCAAGGCTCATCGTGCTAAGTTCCGCGCAAAGAAGGCAAAACAGGGGGGAGTGGTAATGCGATTCCGCGAACCCGCTATCGAACCCGAGCCAACCGCGTACCACTCAAGCCGTTACGAAGGAGGCAATGGCAGGTAAGGAGGGACCAAATGTTTGAAGCTCAAACGAAGGAGAAATCGGGTGGATCGGGACTGCTGATTGGTATCTGCATCGTTGTGGTATTGGCTGTGGTCGGAACGCTGGCCTATTTGAATAAGGGGTCGGCAAAAGGCTCAGAAGGTTCCACCTCCGCCGCGGCCGGCTCCGCGCCCGGGCAGCAGGTAAAGGGGGATCCGGTTAAGGATCTGCACATCGTGAGCGCCAAAATGGACAAGGATTACACGGGCAATTTGGCGGTGTGGTCGGTGGATATCAGGAACACGTCCGACGTGTATACGTACAGCAACATTGGCTACCAAACCAACTACTTTGGCGGCGACAACAGCGTTCTGGTTCAAAACAAAGGGAACATTTCGCTGAGCCTGGCTCCGGGTGATGAGCAGAGTACTCAATTTCGCGACGTTCTGTATCCCGACAACACCGCTTGGTACCGGTTCACGGTGGTTGGGGCCGACGCTTCGAAATAGCGGAAGGCGCAGGACCCGCGGCGCAGGAAATTTGCAGCTCTCTCCGGGATGAGAAGACCAGGGGAAATTACTAGACTGATAGAACCGATTGATCGCCAGCCGACCGAGCCTTAGAGGTGGGGCGGGCCGCCTTTTCAGCGTACAGGACCTCGTCAGCTCTCTGAAGCAGGGTCCCAAACGTGTCTGCGACCTGATACTGGGCGCGTCCGCGAGCATAGGAAACCATCACTTTCCGGCGATTCAGGATGATTTCGAAGGGTTCGAGACGCGACAGGATGATGTGCACATTCTCTCTGGGGCATTCGGGCAGAACGACGAGGAACTCATCGCCGCCGATGCGTACGGGGACATCGCAGGCTCGAATGGATCGCCGCAGACGGTTGGCAAATTCCTTTAACACCATGTCTCCGGCGGCGTGGCCAAACTGGTCATTGATCTCTTTGAAGTGATCGAGATCCAGAACGATTACCGCCAAGTCATAGTTTTGCCTCTCCGCTCGCGTGATCTCTTTCCGGAGACACTCTTCTCCGTAGCGGCGGTTGTATAAGCCGGTGAGAGGATCGAGGATAGCCAGGCCGTAGAATTTGTCGGCTCGCTGACGCTGAGTGATCGCGGTCTGCAGCTGTTGCCCGAGCCGCTGGCGGAAGAGCTTGAATTGGCGGTGCTGGTAAAGCATATAGCCGTTCGAGATCAGCATCAGGGCGAGCAACCCTTGTACAAGCACGGTTGCGTAGTGCCCCATGGAGTCCGGCCAAGAAAGCATCACCAGCGAGGCGAAGAGCAAAATCAGAGCCCCGACGGTATTGCACTGGAACCAGAGAGTGCTCCGGTCCAGATGGGCCAGACTCTGCCGGATCTCCCGAGGATCGGCGATTTCCTGTTGGGGTCGCTCTAGGTCGCTGCTCATCGCTAGTAGAGTAGGACCCATCTCGGCCCGGTCAAATGGTACGGGAAGCCTAGTCGGTACCGCTCTTTTGTACCACCCCAGCCTTTCGAAACTGGGGTGTAGTCCGCTACCAAAGCATGCAGAGCCCTGACGCGTCAAACCGGCCGTTTGCCGCTAAGGAAGGCGTCGGCTACAATACCCGTTTTGCATAAACCATAAAATGAACGAGATACGGCTTTACAACACGTTTACGAACAGCCTGGGGGCGCTCCAACCTGTGCATTCGGGCGAGGTTAGAATTTACACTTGCGGCCCAACGGTTTATGCCTCCGCGCACATAGGGAATTTTCGGACTTTCATGTTTCAGGACATTTTGCGGCGTTTCCTGCGTGCGCGGGGTTACAGCGTGCTGCAGGTGATGAACGTGACTGACGTGGACGACCGGATCATCCAGTCGGCGGCAGCGGCCGGGGTTGGAATTCGCGAGTATACCGACAAGTACATTCACGCTTTTCTAGAGGATATCGATGCGCTGCACATTGAGATGCCGGAGGAACTCGTTCGCGCCACGGACCACATCGAGGACATGGTGGCATTGATCGAAAAGCTGCAAGAGAAGGGCATGACCTATACGAGCGACGGATCGATCTACTTCCGCATCTCGAAGTTTCCCGCGTATGGCAAGCTTTCGAAAATCGATGTGAGCGGAATGCAGGCCGGAGCGCGCGTGGATGTGGATCAATATGAGAAGGAGAATGCGCGCGATTTCGCGTTATGGAAGGCGCCCAAGCCTGGGGAACATTTCTGGGAGACCAGGATCGGTCCGGGACGTCCCGGCTGGCACATCGAGTGTTCGGCGATGGCCATGAAGTACCTAGGGGACACGCTGGACATCCATACAGGGGGCGTGGATCTGGCGTTTCCGCACCACGAGAATGAAATCGCGCAAAGCGAGGCGGCCACCGGAAAAACGTTTGTGCGCACCTGGCTTCACGCCGAGCACCTGATTATCGAAGGCCAGAAGATGTCGAAGTCGCTAGGCAACTTTTATACGCTGCGCGATCTTTTCGCGAAGGGGCACAAGCCCTCCACGATCCGCTTTCTGTTGCTTTCGGTGCCTTACAGGAGGCAACTGAATTTCACAGAAGAGGGGTTGTTGCAGGCGCGGAATTCGACGGAGCGACTGCGCAACTTCGTCAAGCGGCTGAAGGCGGAGCAATTTCCAGCAGGTTCCAATCCGGAGATCGAAAAGAAGATCGCGGCCGCGGAAAACGATTTCGACGCGGGCCTATCAGACGATATCAACACGGCGATGGCGCTCGCGGCGGTGTTCGATTTGGTGCGCGAGGCCAACACCGCGATGGACCGCGGCGCGTTCCGTCAGCAGAACGCTCCACGCGCGGTTGCGGCGATGGAAAAATTTGACAGCGTGCTGGCGTTGCTAGCGGATGACGACGAGGAGAAGCTGCGCAAGCTGGGGTTTGGAGCCGCGAAGGAGCGCATGAGTTCCGAGGAAATCGAGCGGTTGATCGAAGAGCGTATCGCAGCCAAGAAGCGGCGGGACTTCGCGCGGTCCGATGAGATACGGCAAAAACTGGCGGATTCTGGTATTCTGATGGAAGATATGAAGGACGGCAGCATCCGCTGGAAGTACAAATGAGAATTTCCCCACAATACGCGAATCCCCTTCATGACCAACCTTCGCACGCGCGCCCGAATCTCTTCGGCGTAGATTAATGCGGCTTTTTCCCGACGATACATCCGGCAGGTTCGCGGAACGAACGTTTAGCGAGCGCCGGGGAGAACCAAAATCCGGGAGGAAGACATGCAAGTTGCCGCGAAGAAAGTGAAATTGCCGCACATCGTTACGAATTTGCCTGGCCCGAAAGCACGCGAGATTGTGGAGCGGGACCACAGGGTAATCTCGCCTTCGTATACGCGCGACTATCCGCTGGTGGCAAAAAGCGGAAGGGGCGCCATCGTTTCCGACGTCGATGGAAACGAATTCCTTGATTTTGCGGCGGGGATCGCGGTGGTCGCCACGGGGCATTGCCATCCGGAGGTGGTGGCCGCGATCCAGAAACAAGCCGGGCAGCTGATTCACATGTCCTGCACGGATTTCTACTACGACGGCATGCTTCAGCTTGCGGAGAAGCTAGCGTCCATTGCGCCAGGTAAGAGCGCCAAACGGGTTTATTTCGGGAACTCGGGGACGGAAGCGATTGAAGCGGCGATGAAGCTCGCGCGGTATCACACCAAGCGAGACAAGTTCATCGCGTTTTACGGCTGCTTTCACGGGCGGACTATGGGGTCGCTATCGCTGACGGCCAGCAAGGCCATCCAGCGGAAGCACTTCGGCGGGCTGGTGGCGGGCGTGTTTCATGCGCCGTATCCGAATACGTACCGGGGAGCTTACGGCGTGCGCCCGGAGCACGCGGCGAGCGATGCGCTGGCGCAGATCGAGAACGAACTTTTCAAGAAGCTGGTGGATCCCGAAGAAGTTGCTGCAATCTTCATCGAGCCAATTCAGGGAGAGGGCGGATACGTTCCAGCCCCGGCGGAATTTCTGCAGGGTCTGGAACGCTTGTGCCGGAAGCACGGCATTTTGTTAGTGGCGGACGAAGTGCAATCGGGCATGGGACGCACGGGAAAATGGTGGGCCGTGGACCATGCTGGTGTTGAGCCGGACATGATCTGCGTGGCGAAGGGAATCGCGTCTGGGATGCCATTGAGCGCAGTGATCGCCAAGGCGGAGGTGATGGATTGGAAGCCGGGCGCGCATGCGTCCACTTTCGGGGGCAATCCCGTCGCCGTCGCCGCCTCGCTTGCCACGATCGGTGTGCTGGAGCGGGAAGCCATAGCGAACGCGGCGCGAATCGGCGAACTCGTTTTTCGCCAGACCGCCGATTGGCGCGAGCGGCACAAAAGCGTGGGCGATATTCGCGGGAAGGGACTGATGATCGGAATCGAGTTCGTTCGTGACCAGAAAACCAAGGAAAGAGCGCCCGAGTTGCGGAACCGGGTGATTCAGGAGGCGTTCCACAAAGGGTTGCTCGTCCTTGGAGCCGGGGAAAATTCGCTGCGACTTGCGCCTGCGCTGATCATTGACGAGGAGCAAGCCGAGTTCGCGATCGATACGCTCGATGGCTGCATCAGTGAAGCGGAGCGAGCAGGCTAGGTTCAAGGATTTCGCCATGATTGCGCGCCTGATGTTTGCAATCGTGAACTTTGCCGCGCGCAAAGGGCTCAGTGAATCGAGCGAGTCGAGTTCCCCGGACATTACACGGAAACAGCAAGCTCGTCGCACCGGAATTCGTGGCGAGACGTACGCGTATTGGTATTTGCGCCGCCAGGGATACACGATGGTGGCGCGGAATTACGTCTCGACGGGAATGAAAGGCGAGATCGATCTCATCGGCTACGACGGGACCGTGCTTGCGTTCGTGGAAGTGAAAGCGCGCAAGGCCGGCGATGGAGACCGGCCGACACCCGAGGAAGCTGTGACGGGAGAAAAGCAGGGGCACCTGACGCGAATCGCGCGGCAATTTCTTCGCGCGAGACACGTCGAAGGCGAATCTTGGCGCTTTGACGTGTTGGCGATTGAAGGAGTCGCCGGGCGGCGGCCTGAGGTGAGACTGCATAAGGGGGCATTTCTTCCGCGGACGGGTTGGCGCGCTTGAATGCAAAGTTAGGCGACGGTTGTGGCAAAATGGCCCGGCGCTTGCTATCCACTTGGCGTAGCCACCGCTCGATACTGAGGAACAAGGAGGAGGTTTGCCTGAGCTTCGCAAGGACCCGATCACGGGCCGATGGGTAATCATTTCGACGGATCGGGCCAAGCGTCCCACGGATTTCATCCGCGAGAGTGTGCAAATCAAGGGCGTCGGGATTTGCCCGTTCTGTCCTGGGAACGAAGGAAAAACGCCATCGGAGATTCTAGCGTACGGGCGAAACGGCAGCGGCAAGGACACGCCGGGATGGTCGCTGCGCGTGGTGCCGAACAAGTTTCCGGCACTGGGGATCGAAGGCGGTCTGGACCGCGAGGGCGAGGGGCTCTTCGATCGCATGAATGGAGTGGGGGCGCACGAGGTGATCATCGAGACCCCGGAACACAGATTGACACCCGCATCGATGCCCGAGAGGGCCGTCGAGGAAACGCTGTGGGCGTATCGCGACCGCATGCTCGATCTCAAGAACGATCGCCGGTTCCGGTACATCCTGATTTTCAAGAACCACGGCGAAGTCGCTGGCGCCACCCTGGAGCACACGCACTCGCAACTGATAGCAATGCCCATCGTTCCGAAGCGCGTGCGTGAGGAAGTGGATAGTTCCAAGCACTACTACGACGAAAAAGAACGGTGCATATTCTGCGACATGATCCGGCAGG
Organism: Candidatus Acidiferrales bacterium; assembly: GCA_036518755.1. GTDB lineage: Bacteria > Acidobacteriota > Terriglobia > Acidiferrales > UBA7541 > Palsa-295. The sequence continues at coordinate 9,685 of DATDMO010000346.1, forward strand.
AGATCGAAACGGACGCGCGCGTGATCCTGAACGACGATCACTTCATCGCTCTCGCGCCCTACGCGCCGCGCTTCCCGTTCGAGACCTGGATTCTGCCACGACTGCACAGCTCGGCATTCGAAAACATGCCATCGCCTTACTACGGGTATCTCGCCAAGATTCTGCGGGATTTTCTGGGGCGTCTCGATGCGGCGCTCTCATTCCCCTCGTATAACTACGTGATCCACACTTCGCCCATCGGCGAAGAGATCAACGACCATTACCATTGGCACATCGAAATGATGCCCAAGCTCACCCGAGTGGCGGGCTTCGAATGGGGCACGGGCTTCTACATCAATCCCACACCGCCGGAAGAAGCAGCGCGGTTTCTGCGCGGAGCGCGGTAGCGAATCAGGACTGATCGAGTTTCTTCCGCGCGGAGATAAACAAGCTGGCCGCCAGCGCCGCGAACAGCAAAACGCCAAACCACTGTGCATCGCGTAAGTAGGGCATGTGCTTCGCGCCCCAACCAGTGAAGAGCATTGCAGGCCAAGGGAGATGGAGCGCACGAGCCAGCCAGTGCGGCACGTGCGCCGTCAATTCCGAGTCCTGCAGCAGATTAATCCCGATTGCGAGCAACCCGAAGACTCCGCCGGCGGCGATGAGGCCGCTGGCGTAGAGCGAGCCGGGACTCACTTCGCTTTGGGCCTGGTCTCT
>DATDMO010000347.1:0-7755 GCA_036518755.1 Candidatus Acidiferrales bacterium
GCCCTCCGACAGGTACTCCTGTTGGCCGGGCTGCCCGCCGAGGAACGCGAGGAGGCCTCGGCGGCGCTTGCTACCGGACCCGAAGGCGGGTGGACCGAAGAGGAGATTAGGGCCGCCACGGCTTCTGGATTCGCGGAGGCCTCGCTCGGGCGAAACATACTTCGCACCGAAACGGCCGTCCTGGCTTCGTTGTCAATCTTGGCATTTACATTCGAACCCGGCGATGCCGCGGTGAAATGAGTGTTATAATCGCACAGCCTTTGTTGGTGTCTGGCAAGGAGCAGGGGGATGGGGATCCAGTTTCGGGAACTTTGGAGTTGGGTGAGGCGTCGAAAGATTTTCGCATCCCTCCTTGTGGTATTCACCCTCTGCGTCGGCATCGTCATTGGCGCTAGCTTTTCCGCACGCCCGCTCTCTACGCGCGCGCAAGCGTCCAGTGGCGCGTCTCTCCTAGCCGTCCCAGATCCCGTGACTCTGTCGGGGGCTTTCGCCAAAATATCGAAGAGCCTTGGACCGGCGGTTGTCAATATTTCGACAACCCAGGTCATCGAGAAGCCGAAAGGCGGAAGGACGCCCCGCGGCCAAAACGATCCGTTTCAGGATTTCTTTGACCGTTTCTTTAACTCGCCAGATAACTCCCCGGACGCGGAGCGAAGTCTTGGTTCCGGCGTCCTCGTGGATAAACGCGGTTTTATTCTCACCAACGATCACGTAATCGACGGCGCCACGAAGATCCAGGTCGCGCTCGATGGCGACGCCACTCATTACAACGCGCGTGTCATTGGCACCGATAAGGAGACCGACCTCGCCGTTATCAAAATTGATGCGAATCACGACTTGCCTGTGGCGAAGTTGGGTAATTCGGACGGAGTGGAAGTCGGCGATTGGGTCCTGGCGTTCGGCAGTCCGTTCGGGTTGAACTCCACAGTCACTGCGGGAATCGTTAGCGCGAAAGACCGCTCGAACGTGGGTCATCAGTTTCAGCGCTTCATCCAAACCGACGCCGCCATCAATCCAGGGAACTCCGGAGGAGCGCTCGTCAGCTTGGCGGGAGAAGTGATCGGCATCAACACCGCGATTTACACGGGGAGCCGCGGATTTGAGGGCGTCGGCTTCGCTCTGCCGTCAAACACCGCGATCACTGTGTACAACCAACTGGTCACCTCCGGTAAAGTTACGCGCGGGTCCATTGGTGTCAGCTTTCAGGATGAAAATAGCAACAATCCAATCTTGATGAGGGAGCTCGGCGCGCCGTATGGCATCGTGGTCGAGGCCGTCGAACCTGGCAGCCCTGCGGATAAAGTGGGCCTGCAGCCGGGCGATGTGATCACCGACGTAAACGGCAAACCCGTTCATACCGGTACCGATCTTGTGAATCCCATCGCGCAGACTCCCATTGGGCAGTCTGTGCAACTCCACTACGTGCGGAACAAGCAGACCAAGGAAGTCACTGTTACCGTAGCGGATCGCTCGAAGCTCTTCCCGCAGAATGCCGAAAGTGATGATTCGCAGCCCGACCAGGGCGAAGAACCCGGTCAATTCGGTGTACACGCTGAAGAGCTCACTCCGGACTTGGCCCATAAGCTTGGCGTGAGCAAGCTCAGTGGCGCCGTAATCACCGAGGTTGAGCCCGCCAGCTTTGCCGAAGACGTCGGCTTCGCCCGTGGGGACGTAATCCTCGAGATCAATCACGTGCCGGTAAATTCGTTCGCCGATTATCGGACGCAAATGTCGAAGCTAAAGCCCGGTCAGGACGTGCTCTTCAAGATCGCGCGTCATCAGGCCGACCGCGTCCTAACCCTGTTCCTCGCAGGCACCGTTCCGGCGGACCGGTAACAACTCCCTCTGGCTGTACCCCGGGAGCCTCGCAAATGGACGAGGGCGAGTTTTTCGCGCAGCATCCGATGCGTCCCTACCTTCGGTTCCGCCGACGCCAATTCTTGCTTGCCCTGTTTTCGCGTGCCATACTTGAGTTTCCCCGCGACCCGGCTCGAATAGGAGCTTTGTCATGCGATCCACCGGACTTTCACTTTTCTTTGTATCGGTATTTGCAGTCGGTCTTTGGGCGACGATCTCCGCGCCGGTCATGGCCGCGGGTGGCTCCAGCGCAGCAGCAGCGGCAGCGCCGAAACCGAAACCAGACATCGAGAAGAAAATTTGGACGAACGACGACTTTCCCGCAGTCGCGCCGCAGTCGCAGGCATCGGACGCTGCCGAACTCGCTGCCGCGGCTCTCGTAACGGCGTCTCCGGCCACCGAGCCCGGTTCGGAAAATGCATCGGCGCTGGTTAATCCGGAACAGGATCCACGCTTCTACATCCTCCAGATGGCGTCACTCCAAAATGAATTGGCGAGCGTGGAAAGCCAGGAGCAGCAGCTGCGCAATTTTCGGACGACGAGCAGCGGAATTCAGCCGGGGCTGCAGTTATACGCGCCCTGCGAAGGCGTCGGCACGGATAATTTGATTGCCCAGCTCGACGCTCGGCGCAGCGAAATCCTTCAGCAGATGGACGCCGTAAGCGACACGGCGCGGCACAACGATATACTTCCGGGAATTCTCCGCGACGCCAGTGACCTCGCGCCCACACTTGAGACTCCACTGAGCCTCGAAGAGCAGCAGGATATGCTGAAAACGCAGGCGCGCGATCTAGCGCGTGAATTGGACGAGACCCGCGGCATCGCCCAAACTTCCCAGGCCCAGGCGCAATCGCAGGGAATCACGCTGGCTCAGCCTAGGGCCAATGCGGGCGGGAATATGACCACCAACATGCTCGAAAATCTCGATCGTCGCGCCCAGGTCCTGCAAAGCCAAATCAGCGAGGTTGAGGACCAGGCGCGGCACAGCGGGATCGCCCCCGGCCTCTTACGCTGATGTTTTAAGCGTTACCTGATAGGTCCGCAATTGCGACGTGCGGCTTGGACCGGACGCCGCAAGTCTGGATAATCAGGATACCGGGAAGCATTACGTCGCATCCAAGATTTGGTCTCAGCCTCGGTCGGGAGGAAATTTTCATGAAATGGCCTATCGCGGTGGCAGCAGTTCTGGCGCTGGCATGTGTTACACCCCCCAGCTCCTCTGCGGCCGCTCCGTCTCCGACCGCTTCGGCAACTCCTGCTCATCACAAGAGTCACCGTAAGGCGAAAAGGCATCGTGTCAAGAAGGTCCGCGGACAAAAAGCGCCCACCGCCGATCGTATAACCGAAATCCAGACGGCCCTCTCCCGCGATGGCTATTACCAGGGCGAACCGAACGGCAAATGGGATTCCAACACGGTCGCAGCCGTTCAGAAGTTTCAATCCGCCAATGGTATGGATGCAAGCGGCAAGCTGGACGCGCCAACTTTGCAGAAGCTCGGCCTAGGATCGGATATTGCCGGCGTTTCCGCGCCGAAGCCGATTGTGCCCGGCTCGCCGAATGCGGCTCCTTCATCGAGCGCGCCTTCCGCGGCGCCGCTGCCGCAAACCTCGACTTCGTCGAAAGGCGGACCTGTTGCTTCTGCATCCTCTTCACCTTCCGCCTCGCCCTCTTCGTCTAACCAGAATCCTCCGGCGCCTACAGCGAATCATTAGACGTAGCGCGGAGGCTGCGCGCATTTGACGCCGAAACCTCGCGGTTGCTAGGCTAAAGTCCTGCGTGTGCGGCAGCTCCGCGTCACGATTCGCCGGGAGCTCGTGCCCTGCGCGCGCAAAGGCAGCATAGGAGGAACGACAATGGCCACCGCGGTTGCCCCCACTGTTTTTAAGAACTACATCAATGGCGAATGGGTCGAAGCTCGCAGCGGCAAAGCCTTCGAGGACCGCAATCCAGCGAATACCAGCGAGCTGGTCGGCATGTTCCCCGCCTCGGGCGAGGAAGATGTCGTCGCGGCGATCGAGGCCGCGGCGAATGCGTATCGGCACTGGCGGCTGACGCCCGCTCCCAGGCGCGCCGAGATTCTTTTCCGCGCCGCGGAGATTCTTGTGGCGCGCAAGGAAGATTACGCGCGGGATATGACGCGCGAGATGGGCAAGGTTCTCGACGAAACGCGTGGCGATGTGCAGGAGGCTATCGACATGACCTACCTGATGGCTGGGGAAGGCCGCCGCCAGTTTGGTCACGTCACTCCTTCCGAGCTGCCGAACAAGTTCGCGATGGCCGAGCGCGTTCCCGTGGGAGTGGCGGGATTGATCACTCCATGGAATTTTCCGATGGCGATTCCTTCTTGGAAAGCGATGCCCGCGCTCGTTTGCGGCAATACGGTGGTGCTGAAGCCCGCCGAAGATACTCCGCTCTCGTCCTATCATCTCGGGAAGGCCCTTGAGGAAGCCGGCCTGCCGGCCGGCGTGCTGAACGTTGTGTTCGGCGACGGCCCGTCGGCCGGAGCGCCGCTTGTGGAGAATCCAGGCGTCGGCCTCCTCAGTTTTACGGGATCGACGGAAGTAGGCCGCATTGTGAGCCAGGCCTGCGCGCCGACGTTCAAGAAGTGCCACCTGGAAATGGGCGGCAAGAACATCATCATCGTGATGGACGACGCCAACCTGGACCTGGCCATTGACGGCGCGGTGTGGGGCGGCTTTGGCACCAGTGGGCAGCGATGCACGGCTGCAAGCCGCATCGCGGTGCAAAAGGGCGTGTATCGCAAATTCGTGGAGAAATTTGTCGAGCGCGTGAAAGCGCTGAAGGTGGGCGACGGCCTGGACGCTACAACTCAGATGGGGCCGTGCATCAATGAACAGCAGCTCAACACAGTGACAAGCTACGTCAGAATCGGCCAGGCCGAGGGAGCGAAGCTCGCAACCGGAGGCCATCGGCTCGAAACTGGATCGTATGCGCGCGGCTGGTTCCATGAGCCGACCGTATTCACCGACTGCGATCCGATGATGCGCGTATGCCAGGAAGAAATTTTCGGGCCCGTTGTGTGCGTGATTCCATTCGACACTTTCGACGATGCTCTCGAAATCGCCAACGGCGTAAAGTATGGATTGTCCGCCGCCATTTACACGCGGAACGTAAACCAATCCTTCCAGGCTCTGCGCGATCTTGAAACCGGCATCGTCTACGTGAACGCTCCTACCATTGGCGCGGAAACACATCTTCCCTTTGGCGGGACCAAGAATACGGGCAACGGCCATCGCGAAGCCGGGTTGGCCGCGCTCGACTTCTACTCCGAATGGAAGACGCTCTACATCGACTATTCCGACCGCCTGCAGCGCGCCCAGATCGACCATTCCTAAACGCCCCTCCGGGACACGATTTCATCCCCCCTCAAGACTGTGACGGGTAGATAGGGCATCGGAAGCGTGTTTTCAACGAGTTGCATGGCGCTCTACTCGACCGGTGTGTCGATAAGCTCCGAGGATGGCGAGGGATTGGGGGAGACGACGGGCGGCGCATGTTCGATCCATTGGCCGGACGAAGAGAGATGCGAGTGGGCGTAAACCGCTCGGACGACGGCGTCCGCAGTAACCGAGACGCTTTGCACCTTCTCGATGATATGTCCGAGCGCATCGCGCAACCTTGAGGCGCGGCGCTCGAAAAGGCCGAGGGCGCGGGCGTGGCGATAAACGGAGCGCGCTCCAACTGCGTAACTTTGGGCAATGCCCTTCGGACTGTGCCAGCCGATGAATTCTTCCTCGATGGCTTGGCGTTCCGGGTGGTGACAGATCGTACAGTGCCGCGTGTGGTGGGAGCGGGCAGGTTGCGATTGCGATGTGGCAAGCGGCTGAGAAGAGCGGACCTGTCTGCGCCGGCGGCGTTTCGGTGCAGGTTCGGGCTCGATGTAGCGGTCTCGGATTGACAAAATGTAGGCGATCGCCTCGGCGATGGCGATGGTCGTTGGGCTGGGATTGGCGGTGTCTACTTCAATGAGCATGGTGGACTCGGAGTCCGGCTGATCCTCCGGGATCGACGACGGGGTTTCAACTGGCAACGACGATTCCGGGCTGCCGGTTGCAAAGTTTGCGAGCATTTTTTGCGACTCCTTTCTCGGTGCTGGAAGCACCAGACTTCAATCCACAGCTTGGCAGATTGCGCAAGGGAAATCAGAAAGTGCGCCTGTAAAGAATGGCGTAAGAGATCTGGTGGAACTCCTGGAGGTACGACCAAGATGCCACCCTGAAGGGTGGCGCTGCACGAGAAAGTCAGACTTTCAGGCCGACGAGGCGCATGAGTTCGAGGGCGTTGCTCTTGGTGACGACTCCGGCGCGCAGCTTGAAATCGAAGCGCATTTCTCCGTTTTCGATGTAATCCTGAAAGTGAGCGTTGCGCACGGCGCTCCCGATGGATGCGGCCATGTCCGTGAGGGCGAGATCGTGGGTAGTGACCATTCCAATGGCGCCCTCGTCAATCAGCGCGCGCACGAGGCATTCCGCGCCGATTCGCCGGTCATGCGAATTCGTTCCTTCCAGCAGTTCATCGAACAAAAACAACAGGGACTTTTGGCCTTCGATTAATGCAAAGACCTTGTGAATGCGCAGAATCTCCGCGTAAAAATTCGAAAGGCCTTCTTGCAAAGAATCGCCAGTTCGAATCCGCGTTCCGAGAGCGAGCGGTGTTACGCGCAGGGCTTTTCCACGAATCGGAGCGCCGGCAAAGGCGAGCACGGTATTGATGCCGACGGTGCGCAGCAGAGTGCTTTTGCCGGACATATTCGAACCGCTCACGAGCAGCACTCGCGTGGCCGCGTCAAGCGCGACGCTGTTCCGGACACATCGCGCGGCGGGTATCAGCGGATGCCCGAGTTCCAATCCCTCGAAAATTGGGTGGCGATCTGGCGCTTCAACTATTTCCGGGAAGGGATCGCCGGGATGCTCGTGCGAATACGCCGCCAGCGAAAGAAGGGCTTCCACTTCGGCGGTGATTTCGACGCAGGCGCGCATCCTGCGGCCGTACTTCTTGCGCCAGGCTTCCGCGGCCGCTGCAAGTTGGAGCGAATACAGCGCCAGCCACTCAAGAATCGCTCCAATCAAACTGCCGCGCGCATCAATCCAGAAGACGAGCCGGGCCAGCTTGCGAACGCCGCTCGACGCAACGGCGCCTTCGCGTTTGAGTTCGCTCAGGAGCTTTTGCAATCGAGGGTCAGTGAAGGGTTCCGCTTCGATCCTGGCGAGAACTTGTGCAAACAAGAGGACGCCATCCGCGTTTGCGGAAAAGTTTCCTAGAATCGCTCTGATGCGATGCCGGAAAATCCTATTCGCGATTGCCGCGATGATGATGGCGATCAGCAGTGGCAGATAGTTGCCGGTGCTTGCCCAATATGGTAGTGCGCCAGCGATGCAGAAGGAAAAAAGCACGGCTGCAAGGCGAGTGGGATACGGGGGAAGCACCTGGCCGGATTCCGCCCAGCCGATCAACGATTCGGGGTTCAAGCGCACGCGCAGGTCGTTGCCGAGCACCGCAATATCCTCGCGGAAGTGAGTCTTCTCGCGTAGTTCGGTGACCGAGCGTTGACGCTCGCGAATCTCCGCGGGCCGGGAGGGTCGGCACAGCCATTCCGCGAGGCGATTTTCTCCCATGGGCAAACGCGCCGTGGAGAGCAACTCGAAAAGGCAGCCGCGGCCAAAGATATCGAGATCATCGGCGTAGACGTGTTTCGGATCGCGGAAGCGGTCGCCGGGCTCTCCGGTTCCGGTCCAGCGATCTTGAATTCTGGCAATGCCTCGGCGATAAAAGTTTGCCGCCGCTTCGGCACGAGCACGTGCACGCAGGGTTCGTTCGTGCAGAATCGCGAGCAGCGCGTAGGCCGCCACCGGGGCGAACACCCAGTAGGGAGAAAA
>DATDMO010000348.1:0-10085 GCA_036518755.1 Candidatus Acidiferrales bacterium
TTCCTCCGAAGCGGAGCCCTGTTGGCGCAGCCGTTCGACACCCGGCGCCTGGAACTGACGGGCGAACCTGGAGCCGTAGCCGAGCAAGTTTCGGTTGCTGACTTTTCGGTTTCCTCGTCTGGCGTTTTGGTGTATCGGGTCGGTGTGTTCCTCCACGATACAGACCCCAGCGGAATCACGCAGGGCCAACTGACGTGGTTCGACCGGGAGGGGAAAGTTCTTGGAACGATTGGTGAGACCGGCTTGTACCGCACGCTGGCGCTTTCGCCCGACGGGAAGCAAGTAGCCTTCGAGCGCGTCGATCCCCAAGACGCGAACCACAGGAACATCTGGCTGTATGAATTCGCGCACGGCGTGACCACGCGGTTCACATTCGATCCGAAGTGGGACACGGGACCAGTCTGGTTCCCAGAGGGAAGCCGCATCGCATTCGGGTCCAACAGGAGCGGCCAGTTTGACCTGTATCAAAAGGCTTCAAACCTAGCCAGTGAAGATGAGCTGCTGTACAAGTCGCCTCAATTAAAGATGCCGAGCAGTTGGTCGCCTGACGGCCGCTTTCTGCTATATCACTTCGTCATTTCGCCCAGCCAAGTGTGGGCACTCCCGCTCCACGGTGGAGCGGCGGATCGCAAGCCCGTTCCGGTGGCAAGCTCGAATGCCGACGAAGCGATGGGCCGCTTTTCCCCGGACGGGCGTTGGGTTGCATACGAATCCAACGAATCCGGAGGGTACGAGATCTATGTGCGACCGTTCGATGTTTCTTCCGGCCCGGGATCTTCCCCAGCACGGGGCAGACCCGTAACCGGCAAATGGATGGTATCCAAGGGGGGCGGAGGAAGTCCTCTTTGGCGCGGAGACGGCAAAGAACTGTTCTACCTGTCGCCTGATGGGATGGCAATGGCTGTGGAGGTCAGCACGAGCGGTGTGTTTCAGGCAGGTGTGCCTAAACCATTGTTCAGGGTGCCGGCCGGATTGGTGTTTTGGGATGTCAGTTCGGATGGCAAGCGGTTCCTGCTGCCTGCGCCCTCGGCTGCGACCAGCGCGACGCCCTTCACGGTCGTGCTGAACTGGCAGGCGGCGCTGAAGAAATGACGGTGCACGGAAGGCACCCAGGTGACTCGTTTTCGATTGGAACTGCAAATTTCACTTGCTTTACGCCGTAGACACTATGTACATTTGGCGCTACTCATGGTGGCGGCGCACTTTCCGGGTTCTACATATGGGCCTGGAGTTGCCGCTCGGGAGCGAGGGGCACGCGCTTGACCTGCGTCCTGGCTGTTGCCAACCAAAAGGGCGGCGTCGGCAAGACAACTACTGCCATCAATTTAGCCGCCGCGCTCGCACTGAAAAAAAAGAAAACCCTTCTCGTCGATCTCGATCCGCAATCGAACGCGTCCATCGCGTTTTTTGCGCCCGACGAGATGACCTCCACGATGTACGACATCTTCGCCGAGCATCCCACGGAGATGGCGAAGATCGTTCGCCCTACGAAGGACCCGAATTTGTCCGTGGCCCCAGCTCGGCTGGCACTGGCGAGGCTTGAGCAGCAGCTCGCCGGCCAATTTGACGCACCGTTCAAGCTGAAAGACGCGCTGGCGCCGATATTGAAAAGCTACGATTACATCGTCTTCGATACGCCACCCGCGCTGGGCATTCTCACCGTCAACGCGCTGGTGGCTTCGACGCATTTGCTCGTGCCCATCCAGGCGGCTTATTTCGCGATCGAGGGCACGGACGATTTGCTCGAGACCTACGGCCGCATTCGCTCTCGTCCTAATCCAGACCTGAAAGTGCTTGGAGTGGTGATCACCCTCTACGACAAGCGCACTACAATTTCACGCGACACCTACGAACAGATTCGCGCTACGTTTGGCAGCGCCCTCTTCAAGACCCGTATCAGCAAAAACGTCCGCCTCGAGGAAAGCCCAGCCTACAAGGAAACCGTGTTCACCTACGCGCCGAAATCATCGGGCGCGGAGGACTACAGAAAGCTTGCCCAGGAGGTTATACAACGTGTCGAAGAGGATCGGGTTGCCCGTCACTCTCAAGATGCGGCATGACGCGCATTATGTCGAAACGCTGACCAGCTTCAGTGGCGCGTCCGTCGGCCGCATGATTCCCATCGATAAGATTCGTCCCAATCCCGATCAGCCGCGCAAGCATATCGGCGATATCCGCGAACTGGCCGATTCCATTCGCGAAAAGGGCGTGCTGGAACCGCTGCTGGTCCGCTACATTCCGCGCGAGGATGCGTACTACATCATTTCCGGTGAGCGGCGCTATCACGCTTCGCAAGCGGCCGGATTGCACGAGCTTCCTTGCATCGAGAAAATCGCCGACGATGCCGAAACACTGGAACTGGCGCTGATTGAGAATTTACAGCGCAAAGACCTTACCGCGTTCGAGGAAGCCGACGGCTTGCAGCGACTGGCGGATCAGTTTGACTACACGCATGACGACATTGCGAAGAAGATCGGGCGCGCACGCTCGTCGGTAACCGAGACGATGTCTTTGCGCGTGATTCCCGAAGATGTTCGCCGCGAGTGCGTGGAAACGGGCATTGTGACCAAATCACTGCTTCTCCAGGTCGCCCGCCAGCCCACCGAAAAGAAGATGCATGAGATGGTGCATCGCATCGCCCAAGGCGGATTAACGCGCGACGAAGCCCGTCGCGCCCGCAAGCAAGAGACCGAATCCGCGCCGCGCCCGCAGCCCTTTGTTTTCGACTACGAGCCCGAGGACGGAGCGTTTCATTTGCGGTTGCAATTCCGCAAAAGCCATGTGAGTTCGGAAGAGTTGGCGGCAGCGTTGCGGGCGATTCTCCGGCGCCTCGAGTCCGGCTCCATCTCCTCGTCCGCCGCATAAACGGCCTCTAGGGCCGTAACCTTCTAAAATTGCCGATTTTTGGTGCTCACGCGCCCATCACCGTGGGCGATTTTTCTTTACACCAACAGGTACTTGCGCGAAACCACCCCCCGGTGTAAAGATTTTCTTCGTATCCTCGTACTGCGCCTACTCGGCCCGGATCTCTGCAACGGGCGCGAAGTTGTCATTCCCAGCGGATGTTGTTCGGGCAGGCGTGCCTGCAGAAAATTAGTTCCGCGTTGTCACTTTGGCGCTGTCAGCGAGTTGTAGATCGTCTGGATAAATGCGTCGGTATTGACGAAGGTGCCCGAGTACTTCTGCCAAGGCTCGAGGATCTTCTCCTGTTCCATCTGCGCGAGCGTCTTATGATTGTCCAGCGCCTTCTGGACCGCGGCTGTGGTGTCCTTCAGCATCTGCGTGTACGCGCGCAAGTCGTCCATGGTTGCAAGCGCGCCGTGGCCGGGAATCACCTTGGAATCCGCCGGAAATAACGCCAGCGCTTTTTCGCAAGCAGCAATCATTCCCTGCACGCTTCCTCCACCGTTGATATCGATGAAGGGAAATCCGTAGCGAACAAATTCGTCGCCCATGTGGAGGACGTGATTGGTGGCAAAGAAAACGACGGAGTCTCCGTCGGTGTGCGCGGCCGGGAAGTGGAATACGCGAATCTCCTCGCCATTCAGGTAAAGATTGATGTGATCGTCGTAGGTGATGACCGGCAGGGCGGCTTTCGGCTGGGCCGGTTGCTTCATGCTTATCGATCCGCCGGGGCCATTGCCGATGGCGCTGCCGTTTTCGAGCCGCGTGCGGAGGTTTTCATTGGCGATGATCGTTGCGCCGCCGGCGGCGTAGGCCGCATTTCCGTCCGAGTGGTCGCTGTGATAGTGCGTGTCGATCACGAAGCGCACCGGCTTGTCGGTAATACCGATGTTCTTGAGCGCCGCGCGAACCTTGTCTGCGAGTGCCGAATACTCGGTGTCGACGATCAAAATCCCATCGTCACCCAATGACGCGGCAATATTGCCGCCGGCTCCCTGCAGCATGTAGACGTTGCCCGAAACTCTCGCGACTCTAATTTCAATCTTAGAAAAGTCCGGCTGCTGTTGAGCGGCCGCGATTCCCGGCAGAAGAAGTAGCAGGATCAGAAAAAGTTTGCGCATATGCGTCACCCCGGCAAAAGCTGCGCGATTCTACCACGCGATTCTCCCATGCACACGCAGCAGGCCCGGCGGCAAGCGGTCAGCCTGAAAGACCGGCAACCGACGGCTGGAAAATCGCGGCGTATACGAGGATTAGCGTCAGGATGATCATCACCACGCTCGTTGCCCAGGCGATGACGTTAAACGTCAGGGAATTGGTGTGCTCGCCCATCAGGTCGCGGCGGTTAATCAGCAACAACATGAATATCAGCACCACGGGGAGCCACACTCCGTTCGCCACCTGCGATAGCACCAGGATTTTCAGAAGCGGTGCTCCTGGAAACAAGATGATGCCGGCGCCCGCCACGATCAACAGCGTGTACAGCGAATAGAATGTGGGAGCTTCTTTGAGTTTCCGGTCGAGGCCCGCTTCGAACCCCAGGCCTTCGCAGATCACATGGGCAGTAGAAAGCGGCAAGATCGACGCTGCGAAGAGCGACGCGTTCAGCAGCCCAAAGGCGAAAAGATACCCCGCCCACTTCCCGGCGAGCGGAACAAGCGCTTGGGCGGCCTGTCCGGCGTCTGTAATATTGGTCAGGCCATGCGCATTCAGAGTGGCGGCGCAGCAAACGATGATGAAGAAAACGATCGCCATGCAGGAAATGCTGCCCACCAGCACATCAGTCCGGGCGTGCTTATACTGGCGTGGGCCAACGCGCTTTTCCACGAATCCGGCCTGCAAATAGAAAAATTGCCAGGGTGCAATCGTGGTGCCCACCAGGCCAACCAGCATCAAAAGATAGGCCGCGTTCATGTGCACCGAGGGAATCGCCGTGGCTTTGGCCGCAACGACCCAGTTTGGCTTTGCGAGGAATGCGGATATAACGTATGAAAGATACAGTGTGCACGCTGCCAGAAAGATCTTTTCCACTTGGCGATAGGTTCCGCGGAGCACAAGGATCCACACGACGATTGCCGCGATCGGCACGGCCACGTACTTGCTGATGCCGAAAATCTGCATGGACGCCGCGACGCCGGCAAACTCCGCCACGGTGTTGCTGAGGTCTACGGCAAACGCTGCCAGCATGACGAAGAAGGTGGAGCGGAATCCAAACTCCTCGCGGATTAAATCCGAGAGTCCCTTTCCTGTTACCACGCCCATGCGGGCGCACATTTCTTCGGTCACATACAGAGCAATCGTCATTGGAATCAGCGACCACAGCAGTGTGTAGCCGAATTGCGCGCCCGCTGAGGTGTAAACCGCAATCCCGCCCGCGTCGTTGTCCACATTGGACGTGATCAGGCCCGGACCAACCACCGCCAGGAAAAGAGCGAAGCGCCTTCGCAGCGTGCGCGTGCGACGGTTCAGGTCCTTGCCCCGGCCCGCCAGGCGCGTGAAGGTATCCGTCAATGTGACCCAGGTGTTCATTGCACTCCGTTCGCCGAATCCGGGCCTGCGGCATACGCCGGGCGTATCGTTTCGGCTAAATCTTTGCTCGCAGACGGCTCACCACGTCGTCCACGGTGATCGTGCCCACTGGGCAATTGGCCTCGTTCACCACGGCCAGGCTGCGCAGATTGTACTTATCGAAAATCTCGAAAACTTCCTTGTCCTTTGCATCTGGCCGCACCGAGAGCAGCGGCTCGAAGGCCAGCTCGGCCATGCGCTGGTCGCTGGCCGCCAACACCAAGCGGGCCACCGGGACCGTGCCCGCAAGAGCCGCGTCGCGGTTAATCAGCACAATGTTATCGAGCTGGTCGAGGGCCACTTCGTGGAAGCGGATGTAGTCGACCACCTCTCCGCGGGTAGCGTCTTCTCCGACCGCGACGATTTCCGTGTTCATCATTCCCCCGGCCGTATTCTGATCGAAGCGCATGAGTTCCGTTACCTCGCGCGCCTCGCGATGATCCATTTCCTCGAGCACTTCCTTGGATGTTTCCGGCTCGAGGTTCTGGATCAGGTCGGCGGCTTCGTCCGGGTTCATTTCCTCGAGGATGTCTGCGGCCTTTTCGGGATCGAGCTTCTCGACCACCTGTGTTTGGAGGCGCTTGTCTAGTTCCGCGATGGTCCCCGCTGCCGTTTCCTCATCGAGCGAATCCAGGATGGACTGTCGCTCTGCCGGAGAGACGTCTTCCATGATGTCGGCGATGTCCGCGGGGTGAAGTTCCGCCAGTTTCTCGCTCGAAAGCCGCAGTTTCACGCGCCGCAGGGGATCCGGCTCGATCAGATTGACAAATTCCCACCGAATGGCTCGCCCGCGCACGTTTTGCTCAATTCGGCGGATCCCCATGGGCGGCACAAGACCCTGCAGCATGCGACGAACGGCTCCTTGCAGGCCGACTGCCACTTGCGTCAGCCGCAGTTCCGTGTTGCCGTTGGTGCGCTGGTCGGCCATATCCACGTCGTTCACACGGACCACCTTGCGGCCGTTTGTATCGATGATTTGCTGGTCCAGCAGGTCCTTACCCAGCGCCAGCCAGGCTTCGTTGGGATGGTAAAGTTCCAGGGCAGACTCATCCACGGTCAGCTTCACGCGCCCGGGCTCAACCGAGTCAATTTGGTCGTATCTGGCGACCAGCGAGCGATATTTGCCGCGCCCAATGAGCACGCGCGACACCCGATTTGGCTGCTCTGCCGGAACGATGAAGAGTTCCTTCACCCGGCCCACAAAATTGTCTGCCGAATCATACGTCTGAGCGCCTAGAACTTCCGTTGCGTGAAGCATAAAGGCTCCTTTAGAACTCCTCCGGGCAAAAAAAAAGCCCGCGACCGGCAATCTACCGGGCCACGGGCAAACGGAAAAACCGCCCATGCTCACATCAGACCCGGCCTCGCCTCCCTGTTCCCATACAACCAATCGGCCCGGAGCATATCCGCTCCACCCGTGGCCCATGAACAGCCGTAACATGCGAGCGGGCAACCAGCGCTAACACTCTCTGCCCACGCTGCCGCGCGGCTACTGCCAGGCTCCGGATTGGACGAATGCTCTTGCATCATTACGTAGTCGATAGCCATTCTGACTAGTAAAGGCATACCGAAATTTTGTCAAGCAAAGAGTGCTTATTGCGGCCCAAAAACTCGCGATTTGCCATCGGGAGGGCACAGCGGTACAGTTTCTCCGCCTCAAACCGCTCGACCGAGGCAGCAATCCTTACATTTTCCCCGGGAAGGCCGACGAATGAAAATGGACTTTGGCGTTATCGACCATGTGGACAGGCAGAAGAAACCGATCTACGAGACCTACGACAGCCGTATGAAGCTGATGGAGCTCTACGACCAGGCCGGCTTCAGCACCTTCCATGTCACCGAGCACCATTTCACCCCCCTCGGCCTGGCCCCGTCGCCGATGGTGTTTCTAGCGGCGGCATCCCGGATCACGAAACACATCCGCTTCGCCCCCCTGGTACTGATCGCCACCCTCTACAACCCCCTGCGGTTGGCGGCCGAAATCTGCATGCTTGACCATCTAACGCACGGACGGTTCGACATCGGGACGGGCCGAGGCGTCTCGGGCGTTGAACTGGGCTTTTTCAATGTGAAGGAGCAGGAGGCCCCAGCCATATACGGCGAAGCCATGGAGGTATTGATGGCCGCCCTGACCAGGGACGTCGTCGATTACCACGGCAAATATTTCCACTTCACGAACGTTCCCATTGAGTTGAAGCCACTGCAAAAGCCTCACCCCCCGATGTGGTATGCCACGAACGCTCCCGAAAGCGCAGCGCGGGTCGCTCGCCAGAATATGAATATGGTGAACCTGCTGGGAGCGCCTGAGGCGCGCGCCGTCATTTGTGCCTTCAAGGATTCATGGAACGCCGCCCACGGCGGGAAGGGCCTGCGGATGCCCAGGACAGGCATCGCCCGCAACCTCTATGTGGGCGAAAACGGCCGGCAGGCCGAGGAGCGCGGAAAGTTCGGATCAAAGGGGTTTTACGAGAGCCTGGTCTACCTGTGGCGGAAATACAATGTCACCGCTATGAGCCTGGAAGAAGTATTGCGTGCAAGCGAAGCGTCGTTAATTGCGGGTACTCCGCAAACGGTCCGCGCAAAGATCGAGGAGCAATTGGATCAAAGCGGGGCGAACTATTTTGTCGCGCGCTTTGCCTATGGGGAACTTACCCACGAGGAAAGCGTCCGCTCGCTTGAGCTATTTAGGGATGAAGTGATGCCCCACTTTCAGAAGTAACAAGTGGCTCAGGCCCCGGAAGGTCCCCAATCCGATGGATCGGACAGCGGATCGTCTTCTAGGGGAGCCGGTCCCGTCAAAACCTTTAACTCATCCTCTTCATTGTTCCGGGGTTCGAGCTTTTTCTGCGCGCGACGTTCGGCTTTCATGCGCGCCTTCTCCATCCTCTTCATTTCTTTTTGGCGCTTCTGGAAAGTAGTTGGCACTGATGTCTCCTTATAAAAGCGTTCGCCGGGATGGCGACAGCACCGCGACCACAAAAAGCACTACCCTCGACCTACCAGCGAGGCTCGCGCGGCTGCCGCGCGGCTTCGCGGTAATCCTCATTTGAGAATCTGCCGCGATTCCCGCGATCGCCGCCTCCACCGCTGCGCGGGCCGCGAGGTCCGCTCGACTCGCCTTTCGGACGAGCCTCATTAACCTTCAGATTTCGGCCGCCGACGGCTTTCCCGTCGAGTCCTGCGATGGCCTTGGCGGCTTCTTCATCGTTGGGCATTTCCACGAAACCGAAACCCCGTGACCTGCCCGTTTCCCGGTCCATCGCTATGTGCACCCGCGCCACTTGGCCGAACGGCTCGAAGATCGCTCGCAGATCGCCTTCGGTAGTTTGGAAGCTCATGTTTCCCACGAACAAATTCTTCATGCCGCTCTTCTCCTTCACACTCGTCCACGCTTCGACCGGTACATCTACCGCTGGCCGCAAAGGATTGCCCTGAATCTCGATCCGAAGCTGGGGCAGGTCGGACGTAAGCTTCGAGGGACTCGAAGGACACCCCAAACCGACGTATCTAACTCCTCAAAGCTTATCCCTATAATTTAGCACAAACTGGGTCGATCCGAGCCACACGAGATGCTGTGAAGGCGTGCCCTGCCGCCACAGGGCCAACCGCTAAACCGACAAAACCACTTTTCCAAATTGTTCCCGGTTTTCGAGTCGCTTGTGAGCTTCAGCTACGCGCTCAAGGGGATAAACGGAGTCGATTACCGGCTTCAGCAAGCCCCGATTGAAAAGTTCGAGAACCGAGAAGAGTTCCGCCTTGTGCCCCATGAACGAGCCAAGGATCGAAAGCTGCCGGGCGAAGAGGTAACCCACATTAATCTTGCTTTCAAATCCGCTGGTCGCGCCGCAGGTGACCAGGCGTCCGCCCACCGCCAGGCTGTAGACGCTTTGGTCCCAAGTCGCCTGGCCGACATGCTCGAAAACAACATCCACGCCCCGGCCATTTGTTAGCCGCTTTACCTCGCGCGCAAACTCACCCTCGTGTAACAGAACTTCGTCGGCGCCCAGCCCTTTGGCCTTCCCGAGCTTGGCCTGTGAGCCGGCTGTTGCGATTACGCGAGCGCCCGTTGTCTTGGCGATCTGAATGGCTGCGCTGCCCACGCCGCTGCCCGCGGCGATCACCAGGACATCCTCGGCGGGCTGAAGATGCGCGCGATAAAACAGCATGTGCCACGCTGTGAGAAAAACCAGCGGTATCGCCGCGGCTTCCTCAAAACTGAGGTTTCCGGGAATCGGGATTACGTTCGCGGCAGGCGATTTTACGAATTCTGCATAGCCGCCGTGAACGCCGGACCCGAAGAGTGTGTACTGCTTGCAGAAATTGTCGCGCCCCGCGATGCATTGCGGGCATTGGCCGCAGGAAAGACCCGGCGCGAGCAGGACTCTCTCTCCCACGCGCACATTCGAGACGCCTTCACCAATTTTAGCCACTTCGCCGGATATGTCGCTGCCAGGAATGTGCGGGAAAGCGATCGACCTGCCGGGAAGTCCGCGACGCACCCAAAGATCAAGATGATTCAGCGCGCAAGCCCGCACGCGAACCAGAACTTCGTTCGCACCGATCGCTGGCTCCGGCGCGTCCGTATAGCGCAGCACCTCAGGGCCGCCATGCTC